>NZ_JAIXMK010000184.1:0-12244 GCF_020328095.1 Streptomyces sichuanensis | reverse complement strand
AGGCCGCGGGTTCAAATCCCGTCAGGACCGCATTATGGTGAGGCCCGTAGCCCTTGGCTACGGGCCTCACTGTCGTTCCCGGCCCGGATCCCTTTGTGGATCCGGGCCTTCGTGCGTTCGACCTTGACTGCGACACGTGCCAGGGGTACCCAGTCAGTGGGAGGTGCTGCGCCACATGACGACGACCACCCGGCCCGAGGACAGGCAGACCGAGCGCGTCCGGCATGAGACCCGTGCGCTGCTGCGCGCCCACCTCTCGGCCGCCGTCGGCTATCGCCACCTGACCAGACACTGCCCCGTCTGTCACCGGCTGCTGAGGCTCGCCCAGGAGGCCGGGAGCGCCCCACAGGCGGCCGCGGGCGGTCCGGACGCCGTGAACGCCGCAGACGGCCCGGACGGCGTGGACGGCGTGGACGGCGTGGACGGCGCTTAGGGAAAGTCCCTCTTCCCGGTGACGGCCCCGACGGGCTCCGCGGTGACGACCGGCCGAACCGGCCGCGTTTCAACAGGGCCGGGCGGGCACGGCTTTGGCCCCGTGGGCCTTTTACCTCAGGGGCACAATGAGTGACAAGCACGAGCCGGTGTGACGGGAGTCACCGAAAGAGTTCCTGGAGTGGGGGAACTTACCCCCCTCCTACGCCCGGTCAATTTAATATGTGCAATTGCACCGGCCTTCCGGATGCCCCCACGGACCCTCAGCGCCCACCACGGGGCGGCGGCCGGGCGGCCGGCAGCCGGTGTCCGGGCATAAAAAGATCGCGCTGGACCCGGCGGAGTCCAGCGCGATCGAACGACCAGCCCAAGTCGGTGGGCACGGATGCTGTTGGGGCAGACATCCCGTCGCGTGTTGCTTGTGGAGCTTCAGATGGAGCTCAAGAGGGCGGCAGCCGGGTTGGGGGCCCCGGAAATCGCCCGGTCATTCAGTTGTTCAGGCCTCGCTGCGCTGCTGCGGAATGCCCGCCAGCAGGGCGCGGACCTCCGCTTCGCGGTAGCGCCGGTGTCCTCCGAGCGTGCGGATGGACGTGAGCTTGCCAGCCTTGGCCCAGCGGGTGACCGTCTTCGGGTCCACGCGGAACATCGTGGCAACCTCAGCCGGGGTCAGCAGCGGCTCGGCATCAGGGGTGCGAGCGGTCATGAGCGGCCTCCTCGGGAGAACCGAACCATCACGTCGGTTCTTTCCTCTAAATTCTGCACCTTGACCCGCGTTGCCCGAAATGGCGGACGCGGGCCGAGTCGGTTATAGGACGAACGGCTTGTCCTCGGCACTACAACTACACCATCTGTCCAGCCACGTCGGCCAAACCGATGGAATTGCCCTCTCAGGTGTTCAACCTCGACGGAAGCCGATGGACCATGCCATAGCGGACAGTCACGCCACCGTGACGATCAGTCACAGCGGGATCAGAGGCCACCAGACCCTTCAAGGTGTGCAATACCGAACTATCCGCCCTTACTTGGACGGAAGGAGCCCTTCCTGGACTCCTTGTCCTATTTTGCCACGAGGGTGGGCGATGGGCGCAAGACCTGACGTAAGTGCGTTAGATCACGGTTGCGGCAATGGCCCGGATCGGGACCTAGGTCCTGACCCGCGCTCCCGGCCGGCCCCGCCGCCGCCGGATCAGTTGGCGAACTGACGGTTGCGGACCGCCCTCCAACGTTCCGTCAGCCGCTCGTACGCCGCACCGGCCCGTGCTCCGTCACCCGCCCGCAGCGCGGCCAGCCCCTCCGCCGTGTCGGCGGCGGAACGGTCCTCGGCGAGCTGTGCCTCGGGAACCATATGCACAAGTCCGCCGTAGTCGAGTTCCACCAGCGACCGCGGGTGGAACTCTTCCAGCCACCGCCCCACCTCGACCAGCCCGTCGATCAACGGCCCCTCCTCGATCGCGTCCCGCAGCGTGCGCAGCGCCCGGGCCACCCGCCGCCGGGCCTGGACCATGGGCGTGCGGTAGCGCAGCACCAGGCCGTCGTGCCCGTCGTCCGCGCCGGGCTCGCCCTTGCCGTACTCCCGCTCGTCGTCGGAGAAGAGCACGAACCACCGCAGCGGCACCTGCCAGGTGGCCGTCCTGATCCACGGGCGGGCGTCCGGGTTGCGCTCCGCCCAGCGCTCGTAGTCCGCCTGCGCCTGGCGGCGCACCACCGGCGGCAGGGCCGCGTCCAGGACGGGCGGCGGGAAGTGCCCGGCCAGCTCCTCCAGCGCCAGCCAGCCCCGCAGCCTGGTCCGCCAGGGACAGACGCACACCACGCCGTCCACGACCGCCACGAAGGCGTCCCCGCTCTCGTGCACCGGGACGGGCACCGGCGGGGTGGGCAGCAAGTCCGCCAGTGACCTGCGCAGTTCGTCCTGGGCCGTGGGGAGCGCCGCCCGGCGCGCGTAGCGCAGCCAGTGCGAGCGCTCCGGTTCGGGGAATGCGCCCAGCGGCTCATAGACCCGTAGATATGCCGCGTACGGGACGGTCACCGACGACGCCACGCCCACGCTCGCTCCCTCAAGCCGTAGGTCACCCCCGGGGAGTTGCGCGGCGCGCCTCCCCATACCGTCCAAATCGTCCCATGGCGCAGGAGCCCGGGAGGGTGATCCTCGGCAGGGGACGGATACGGCCGGACGCCAGGTCTTACCCTCTTGGGCAACCGGCCCTCCACCACCCCTCGGAGGGCACCCTCCGCGACATATGGGAGTCACCACCGTGACTGACGTACGTCCCACCTCCGGCGCCGACGGCGGCGTGCTGCACACCCTGTTCCGATCGGACCAGGGCGGCCACGAGCAGGTCGTGCTGTGCCAGGACCGCGAGAGCGGCCTCAAGGCCGTCATCGCCCTTCATTCCACCGCCCTGGGCCCCGCCCTCGGCGGTACCCGCTTCTACCCGTACGCCTCCGAGGAGGAGGCGGTGCGGGACGCGCTGAACCTCTCGCGCGGCATGTCGTACAAGAACGCCCTGGCGGGACTCGATCACGGCGGCGGGAAAGCGGTGATCATCGGTGACCCCGATCTGATCAAGACCGAAGAACTGCTGCTCGCGTACGGACGGTTCGTGGCCTCCCTCGGCGGGCGCTACGTCACCGCCTGCGACGTCGGCACCTACGTCCAGGACATGGACGTCGTCGCCCGCGAGAACCCCTGGACCACCGGCCGCTCGCCGGAGAACGGCGGTGCCGGCGACTCCTCCGTGCTCACGGCCTTCGGCGTCTTCCAGGGCATGCGGGCCGCCGCGCAGACGCAGTGGGGCGAGCCCACGCTGCGCGGTCGCCGGGTCGGCGTCGCGGGCGTCGGCAAGGTGGGCCACCACCTGGTGGACCACCTCGTGGAGGACGGTGCCGAGGTCGTCGTCACGGACGTGCGGGCCGAGGCCGTGGAGCGGGTCGTGGCCCGTCACCCGCAGGTCACGGCGGTGACCGACGCGGACGTGCTCGTCCGCACCCCGCTCGACGTCTACGCCCCCTGCGCGCTGGGCGGCGCCCTGAACGACGACTCCGTGGCCGCGCTCACCGCCACGGTGGTCTGCGGCGCGGCCAACAACCAGCTCGCCCACCCCGGTGTCGAGAAGGACCTGGCCGACCGCGGCATCCTCTACGCCCCGGACTACGTGGTGAACGCGGGTGGAGTGATCCAGGTCGCCGATGAGCTGCACGGCTTCGACTTCGACCGGGCGAAGGCCAAGGCGACCCTGATCTTCGACACGACTTTGGCCATATTCGATCGCGCCAAGGCGGACGGCATCCCGCCGGCCGTCGCGGCCGACCGCCTCGCCGATCAGCGCATGGCCGAGGCGCGCGCGGCGCGAGGGGCGGTCGCGGCCACCCGGTAGGGCCGGCCCGGCGGCGGTTCCACGCCGTCACGGCCGTTCACGGTCCGTAGACCGTTCACCCGCTCGGGTGATCCGCTTCGCCCGAGCGGGTGGTCGGTGGCCGCACAGCGGTCCCCACAGAAAGGGGCACCGGCCGGTGCGGAAGGAGAGATCTCTCACCACCCCTCGGCGGGTCGGCGCCCAGGACACGTTAAAATCGCAGCTGACCAGCGAGTACAGGGTTCTGCGTCGTATGTGCTCCGTGGCACGTCATGCGGGCGACGTACCGTATGGCCGCGGAAGCAGGTACCGTTGAAGCTCTACAGGCCGGACACCTTCACAGGGGTCCGCTCTGCACTCATGAACGTGAACGCGTGTCAAGACTCTGGGGCCGTCGAGCCCCGTCAATGAGGGGGTCGAGCCATGGGGCGCGGCCGGGCCAAGGCCAAGCAGACAAAGGTCGCCCGCCAGCTGAAGTACAACAGCGGCGGGACCGACCTCTCACGTCTGGCCAATGAGCTGGGCGCAACGCAGCCGGCAGCGATCAAGCCGCCGCCGGAGAGCGAGCCGCTCGAGGACGAGCTGGACGACGACCCGTACGCTCAGTACGCGGCGCGTTACAACGACGATGAGGACGAGGACGAGCAGTCGTCCGACCAGTCCGCATACCGTCGCCGCGCTTGACGCGACAGTCATAGCTTTTCACCGACCCGGTCCGGGGCCTCGCCCCGGACCGGGTTCTGTGCTGCCCGGAGCCGGTGGCCCCGGGCAGTCACCCGCAGCGGGTCAGCTGCTGTAGTCGCCGGTCAGGGCCACCGCCTCGGTGTGATCACCGCGCTCGGTGACCTCACCCGCCACCCATGCCTCGACGCCCCGGTCGGCGAAGGTGGCCAGTGCGACGTCCACGGACTCCTGGGGCACGACGGCCATCATGCCGACGCCCATGTTGAGGGTCTTCTCCAGCTCTGCGCGCTCGACGCCGCCCAGCTTGCCGACCAGGTCGAAGACCGCGCCGGGCGTCCACGTGGAGCGGTCCACGGTGGCGTGCAGGCCGTCCGGGACGACCCGGGCCAGGTTGTTGGCGAGGCCGCCGCCGGTGATGTGCGAGAAGGCGTGCACCTCCGCCGTACGGGTGAGGGCCAGGCAGTCCAGCGAGTAGATCTTCGTGGGCTCCAGCAGCTCCTCGCCGAGCGTGCGGCCGAACTCCGGAACCTCCCGGTCCAGCTCCCAGCCGGCCCGGTCGAAGAGCACATGGCGGACGAGTGAGTACCCGTTCGAGTGAAGTCCGGAGGAGGCCATCGCGATGACGGCGTCACCCGGACGGATGCGGTCCGCGCCCAGCAGCCGGTCCGCCTCGACCACGCCCGTGCCGGCGCCGGCCACGTCGAACTCGTCCGGGCCCAGCAGGCCCGGGTGCTCGGCGGTCTCGCCGCCGACCAGCGCGCAGCCCGCGAGGACACAGCCCTCGGCGATACCCTTGACGATGGCGGCCACGCGCTCGGGGTAGACCTTGCCGACGCAGATGTAGTCGGTCATGAACAGCGGCTCGGCACCGCAGACGACCAGGTCGTCGACGACCATGCCGACGAGGTCGTGACCGATGGTGTCGTAGACGCCCATGCGACGGGCGATGTCCACCTTCGTGCCCACGCCGTCCGTGGCGGAGGCGAGGAGGGGGCGCTCGTAGCGCTTGAGGGCGCTGGCGTCGAAGAGGCCGGCGAAGCCCCCGAGGCCGCCGACGGCCTCGGGGCGGGTGGCCTTCTTGACCCACTGCTTCATCAGCTCGACGGCGCGGTCGCCCGCCTCGATGTCGACGCCCGCGCTTGCGTAGCTGGCGCCGCCTTCGGCACTAGCAGTCTCAGAAGACATGGTCTTGAGATCTTTCGTGTCGTTCGGTACTACGGGGCGTTACGGGCGACGGAGCGCGTCGGCGGCGTCCGTGCCACCGGCCAGCTCGGTCTCCAGAAGCTGCTTGCCGAGCAGCTCGGGGTCGGGCAGCTCCATCGGGTACTCGCCGTCGAAGCAGGCCCGGCACAGGTTGGGCTTGGCGATGGTGGTCGCCTCGACCATGCCTTCGAGGGAGATGTACGCGAGGGAGTCCGCGCCCAGCGACTTGCCGATCTCCTCGACCGTCATGCCGTTGGCGATCAGCTCGGCGCGGGTGGCGAAGTCGATGCCGAAGAAGCACGGCCACTTCACCGGCGGCGAGGAGATCCGCACGTGGACCTCGGCGGCCCCGGCCTCGCGCAGCATCTTCACCAGGGCGCGCTGGGTGTTGCCGCGGACGATCGAGTCGTCGACGACCACCAGGCGCTTGCCCTTGATGACTTCCTTGAGCGGGTTGAGCTTGAGCCGGATGCCGAGCTGGCGAATGGTCTGGCTCGGCTGGATGAAGGTCCGGCCGACGTAGGAGTTCTTCACCAGGCCCGTGCCGTACGGGATGCCGCTGGCCTCCGCGTAGCCGACCGCGGCCGGGATGCCGGACTCGGGAGTCGGTATCACCAGGTCGGCGTCGACCGGGGCCTCGGCGGCGAGCCGGCGGCCCATCTCCACGCGGGAGAGGTAGACGTTGCGGCCCGCGATGTCGGTGTCGGGGCGCGCGAGGTACACGTACTCGAAGACGCAGCCCTTGGGGCGGGCCTCGGCGAAGCGGCTGCTGCGGACGCCGTTCTCGTCGATGGCGACGAGCTCTCCGGGCTCGACCTCGCGGACGAAGGTCGCACCGCAGATGTCGAGGGCGGCCGTCTCGGAGGCCACCACCCAGCCGCGCTCCAGGCGGCCGAGCACCAGCGGGCGGATGCCCTGCGGGTCACGTGCGGTGTAGAGCGTGTGCTCGTCCATGAAGACGAGGGAGAAGGCACCCCTGACCTTCGGAAGCACCTTGGTGGCGGCTTCCTCGATCGTCAGCGGCTTGCCGTCGTCGTCGGTCTGGCCGGCCAGCAGGGCCGTGACCAGGTCCGTGTCGTTGGTCGCCGCGACCTGGGTGGCACGGCCGTTCTCCCGGGGGAGGGCGGCGACCATCTCGGCCAGCTCGGCGGTGTTGACCAGGTTCCCGTTGTGGCCCAGGGCGATGGAGCCGTTGGCGGTCGCCCTGAAGGTCGGCTGCGCGTTCTCCCACACCGAGGCTCCGGTGGTGGAGTAACGGGCGTGACCGACCGCGATATGGCCCGTGAGGGAGCCTAGGGAGGTTTCGTCGAAGACCTGGGAAACCAGTCCCATGTCCTTGAAAACGAGGATCTGGGAGCCGTTGCTCACCGCGATGCCCGCGGACTCCTGTCCACGGTGCTGCAGCGCATACAGCCCGAAATAGGTGAGTTTGGCGACCTCTTCACCCGGAGCCCAGACACCGAAGACGCCACAAGCGTCCTGGGGGCCCTTTTCGCCGGGAAGCAGGTCGTGGTTGAGTCGTCCGTCACCACGAGGCACACCTGAAGTCTATGGCAGGGATGAGGTTCATCCGAACCGGGGACGGCCTGAAATGGCTCACACCACGGACAGCCACTCGACAGGCACAGCGAATCACCTATTCGTGGCAGGAACGTGCCACGAATAGACCGCTGAATTTCGGGGTTCGCTCAGGTGAGCAGAGGTAGTTGCTCGGAAATGTCCGCGCGTTCGCCACTGGCCGTGACGGCCGCTTCCGCGAGGGAAACCGCCCAGTCCGCGCGGCCGGTGGCCAGCCGGATCCAGGTGAGCGGATCGGTCTCCACCACGTTCGGCGGCGTACCGCGGGTGTGTTTGGGCCCGGCGACGCACTGCACCACGGCGAACGGCGGAACGCGAACCTCCACGGACCCGCCGGGAGCCTTGACCGCAAGGGCGTCGGTGAGCAAGCGGGTGACCGTCGCCAGCGCCTGCCGGTCGTGGCGCACGGCGATGCCCGTGGCATCGGCCAGATCATCGGCGTGGACGACGAGTTCCACCAGTCGGGTGAGCAGGAAATCGGCCACCGTCATGGCCCCGAAGGCCGTCGGGACGAGGGAGGCGGGGTCCGTTTCGGCAGCGGCGCCCAGCAGGCCCTCACCGGCCCGGTCCAGCCTGTCCGCCACGGCGTTGGGATCCGCGGAGGCGAACGCCGCAGCCCCCTCGGCCGTCGTGGCGGCGACGTGCGCGGCCTGCGAACCCAGGCCGTTCACATAGTCGAACAACCCGGCCTCGGCGCGTGCCGGCACCGCCGCCCGCTCCGCCAGCCGGTGCGGCAACAGCTCCAACGCGCCGACGAGATGGACGATCAACTCCCTGACCGTCCATTCCCCCACCCGGGTGCGCCCGGCCAGCAACCGCTGCGCGTCCGGTTCCGTGCACGCCACCGTGACCACGTCCCGGACGGCCCGGACCTGCCCTTCGAGGGCGGCCCGCACCTTTGCGGGATCGTAGGTGCGAACACGGGGCTTGCGCGGTGCTGGAGGCATGGCGCGAGCCTAATCGTTGGCCAGGCTTCGGGTGGGCCCAATGCACTCAGTACCCGGACCCACGGGTGGGGCCCAGTCCGCGACCGGGCTCCACCCACGGGGCCTGTTAAGGGAGTTGCAGGAGTGAGGTCAGGCGAGCAGCGCCGGAATGGTGGCCTCGTGGGCCGTGCGCAGCTCCGCCAGCGGCAGGACGAACTGCCCCTGGACGTCGATCTCTTCGCCGTCGACGACGCCGATCCGCGTCGCCGGCAGGCCGCGCGCACCGCACATGTCGGTGAAGCGCAGTTCCTCGCTGCGCGGCACGGCGACGACCGCACGGCCGGCGGACTCGGAGAAGAGGAAGACGAACGGGTCCAGGCCGTCGGGGACGACGATCCGGGCGCCCTTGCCGCCGCGCAGGCACGACTCGACGAGGGCCTGGATCAGGCCACCGTCGGAGAGGTCGTGCGCCGCGTCGACCATTCCGTCGCGGGAGGCCGAGATGAGGATCTCGCCGAGCAGCTTCTCCCGGTCGAGGTCCACGGCCGGCGGCAGTCCGCCGAGGTGGTCGTGGATCACCTGCGACCAGGCCGAACCGCCCAGCTCCTCCTTGGTGTCACCCAGCAGGTAGAGCAGGTGCCCCTCGTCGGAGAAGGCCATCGGCGTACGGCGGTTGACGTCGTCGATCACGCCCAGCACCGCGACCACGGGGGTCGGGTGGATGGCGGTCTCGCCGGTCTGGTTGTAGAGCGAGACGTTGCCGCCGGTGACCGGGGTGCCCAGGGCCAGGCAGCCGTCCGCCAGGCCACGGGTGGCCTCGGCGAACTGCCACATGACGGCCGGGTCCTCGGGCGAGCCGAAGTTGAGGCAGTTGGAGATCGCCAGCGGGCGGGCGCCGGTGGCGGCCACGTTGCGGTACGACTCGGCGAGCGCGAGCTGCGCGCCCGCATACGGGTCGAGCTTGGCGTAGCGGCCGTTGCCGTCCGTGGCGACCGCGACGCCGAGGTTCGTGTCCTCGTCGACGCGGACCATGCCGGAGTCCTCCGGCTGGGCCAGGACGGTGTTGCCCTGCACGAAACGGTCGTACTGGTCGGTGACCCAGGACTTGGACGCCTGGTTGGGCGAGGAGATCACCTGGAGGACCTGCGCGCGCAGCTCCTCGGCGGTCTGCGGCCGGGCGAGCTTGTTCGCGTCGTCGGCCTGCAGGGCGTCCTGCCAGTCCGGGCGGGCGTACGGGCGCTCGTAGACGGGGCCCTCGTGGGCGACCGTACGCGGCGGTACGTCCACGATCTGCTCGCCGTGCCAGAAGATCTCCAGCCGTTCGCCGTCGGTGACCTCACCGATGACGGTGGCGATGACGTCCCACTTCTCGCAGATCTCCAGGAAGCGGGCGACCTTGCCGGGCTCGACGATCGCGCACATGCGCTCCTGCGACTCGCTCATGAGGATCTCCTCGGGCGAGAGCGTCGCGTCGCGCAGCGGTACGTGGTCCAGCTCGACGCGCATGCCGCCGGAACCGGCGCTGGCCAGCTCGCTGGTGGCGCAGGACAGGCCGGCGCCGCCGAGGTCCTGGATGCCGTCGACCAGGTCCTCGCGGAAGATCTCCAGGGTGCACTCGATGAGGAGCTTCTCCTGGAAGGGGTCGCCGACCTGGACGGCGGGGCGCTTCGTCGGCTTACTGTCGTCGAAGGTCTCCGAGGCCAGGACGGACACGCCGCCGATGCCGTCGCCGCCGGTGCGGGCGCCGTAGAGGATGACCTTGTTGCCGGCGCCGGACGCCTTGGCGAGGTGGATGTCCTCGTGCTTCATCACGCCGACGCACAGGGCGTTGACCAGCGGGTTGCCCTGGTAGCAGGCGTCGAAGACGACCTCGCCGCCGATGTTGGGCAGGCCCAGGCAGTTGCCGTAGCCGCCGATGCCCGCGACGACGCCCGGCAGGACGCGCTTGGTGTCGGGGTGGTCCGCGGCACCGAAGCGCAGCGGGTCCATGACGGCGACGGGGCGGGCGCCCATGGCGAGGATGTCGCGCACGATGCCGCCGACGCCGGTGGCCGCGCCCTGGTAGGGCTCGATGTACGACGGGTGGTTGTGCGACTCGACCTTGAAGGTCACCGCGTAGCCCTGGCCGACGTCGACGACGCCGGCGTTCTCGCCGATGCCGACGAGGAGGGCGTCGTTCTCGGGGGCCTTCTCGCCGAACTGACGCAGGTGGACCTTGCTGGACTTGTACGAGCAGTGCTCGGACCACATGACGGAGTACATCGCCAGCTCGGCGCCGGTGGGGCGGCGGCCGAGGATGGTGCGGATGCGCTCGTACTCGTCCTGCTTCAGGCCGAGTTCGGCCCAGGGCTGGTCGACGTCGGGGGTCTCGTTGGCGTGCTTGACGGTGTCGAGAGTCATCAGGCGTTGACCAGCTTCCTCAGGATCGAGGTGAAGAACCCCAGCCCGTCCGTGCGACCGGTGCCGACGAGGGGCTCGACGGCGTGCTCGGGGTGCGGCATCAGGCCGACGACGTTGCCGGCGGCGTTGGTGATGCCGGCGATGTCGCGCAGCGAACCGTTGGGGTTGACGTCCAGGTAGCGGAAGACCACGCGGCCTTCGGCCTCCAGCTCGTCCAGGGTGCGCTCGTCGGCCACGTAGCGGCCGTCGATGTTCTTCAGCGGGACGGAGATCTCCTGGCCCGCCGCGTAGTCCGTCGTCCAGGCGGTGTCCGCGTTCTCGACGCGGAGCTTCTGGTCGCGGCAGATGAAGTGCAGGTGGTTGTTGCGCAGCATCGCACCGGGGAGCAGGTGCGTCTCGGTGAGCACCTGGAAGCCGTTGCAGATGCCGAGGACGGGCATGCCGCCCTTGGCCTGCTCGATGACGGACTCCATGACCGGCGAGAAGCGGGAGATGGCGCCCGCGCGCAGGTAGTCGCCGTAGGAGAAACCGCCGGGCAGGACCACGGCGTCGACCTGCTTGAGGTCCTTGTCGCGGTGCCAGAGCGGCACGGCTTCGAGGCCGGCGATCCGGACGGCGCGCTGGGTGTCGCGGTCGTCGAGGGTGCCGGGGAAGGTGATGACCCCTACGCGTGCGGTCACGAGTCGACCCGCACGGTGAAGTCCTCGATCACGGTGTTGGCGAGAAACGTTTCCGCCATCTCGTGGATTCGGGCGAGGGCGGCGTCGTCCACCGGACCCTCCACCTCAAGTTCAAAGCGCTTGCCCTGACGGACGTCCGCGATCCCCTCAAAACCCAGGCGTGGCAGCGCGCGCTGCACCGCCTGGCCCTGCGGGTCGAGGATCTCCGGCTTGAGCATGACGTCGACTACGACGCGTGCCACTGGCACTCCCGGTGTGTGGTGCGTGAGCTGAAGCGGTAGGGCCAGAGTACAGTCCCGAAAAATCTACGCGCATAGATATGCTGGGCTTATCCTCCGCGTTTAGCAGCGGCCGGGCGAAGCCGGTGGAAAAGTTCGGGAAAAACAACGGAAGATCGCACCGTCGTGATTGCGATGAGGCGCACCGACAGAATTAACTGGGCTTCACCAGGCATTGCTCTTTGTTGTACAAATGAATATGTATTGACCGAGAACAACCGCAACCCTCACATCACCGCAGGTCAAAGTGGTGATACTGGCCGAAAGGACCGATTTCCGTGGCGCAGCGCGTAGTGGTCACACTCTCCGACGACATCGATGGCGGGGAAGCCGCGGAGACCCTCATCTTCGGGCTCGACGGCAAGTCGTACGAGATCGACCTGAACACTGCCAATGCGAAGAAACTGCGGGGCGTCCTCGCGCCTTACGTGGAGGCCGGCCGCAAGCAGTCCCGCTCCGGCAAGGTCTACCGCCGCACGTCCGTGGCGCCCGACCCGGCGGCGGTCCGGGCCTGGGCCCGTTCGAACGGCATGGAGGTGCCGCCGCGCGGCCGCATCCCCAAGAAGGTCTACGAGGCGTTCAACGCCGCGGGCTGAGCCGTGGCCGGACCTCGCTCCCGGCCCGACTTGCCAAGCACCCCGGATGATCAGCTAGAGTCTGGATCACGCCGAGGGGCAAGGCCGGGAAACGGGCCGGAACTTCGGGGTCAT
>NZ_JAIXMK010000183.1:0-688 GCF_020328095.1 Streptomyces sichuanensis | reverse complement strand
GCCGGCCGCAAGCAGTCCCGCTCCGGCAAGGTCTACCGCCGCACGTCCGTGGCGCCCGACCCGGCGGCGGTCCGGGCCTGGGCCCGTTCGAACGGCATGGAGGTGCCGCCGCGCGGCCGCATCCCCAAGAAGGTCTACGAGGCGTTCAACGCCGCGGGCTGAGCCGTGGCCGGACCTCGCTCCCGGCCCGACTTGCCAAGCACCCCGGATGATCAGCTAGAGTCTGGATCACGCCGAGGGGCAAGGCCGGGAAACGGGCCGGAACTTCGGGGTCATGCGGGTGTAGCTCAGTAGTAGAGCGCCCCCTTTCCAAGGGGGAGGCGCAGTGTGCGATTCCTGTCACCCGCTCTGACCGTTCGGTCGTCCACCTCGGTGGGCGGTCCGGATGGACGCGCGGGTGTAGCTCAGTAGTAGAGCGCCCCCTTTCCAAGGGGGAGGCGCAGTGTGCGATTCCTGTCACCCGCTCTGACCGTTCGGTCGTCCACCTCGGTGGGCGGTCCGGATGGACGCGCGGGTGTAGCTCAGTAGTAGAGCGCCCCCTTTCCAAGGGGGAGGCGCAGTGTGCGATTCCTGTCACCCGCTCTCATCGCTTACCGACCACGGCTGTGGATCAGGTAGAGTGATGCACGCGCCGCCCAGTGAGAGCTGGTCGGAGGCATGCGGACGTAGCTCAGTTGGTAGAGCACCA
>NZ_JAIXMK010000182.1:0-13094 GCF_020328095.1 Streptomyces sichuanensis | reverse complement strand
GCAGGCGCTCTACCAACTGAGCTATAGCCCCGCTGTTCTCGGTTCCCCCGGAGGTTTTCCCCCGCGTTCCCCGCGAACAAGAAGAACTTTAGCCTGCGACCTGCCCGGATGTGAAATCGAGCCCCAGCAGCCTCTCGGTGCGCATCGCGGGCCGTCAGTCGTCGTCACCGAGCACTGCCTCGGGCAGCGTCCCGGCGTTGTGCTCCTGCAGGCGCCAGCCGCGGGCGCCCTCGCCCAGCACGGACCAGCAGCAGTTGGTGAGGCCGCCCAGCGCCTCCCAGGAGCGGGCCTCCAGGCCGAGCAGCCGGCCGATGGTGGTGCGGATCGTGCCGCCGTGGCTGACGACGACGAGGGTGCCGCCGTCCGGCAGCTTGTCGGCGTGGGACAGCACGACGGGGGCGGCCCGGTCGGCGACCTCGGTCTCCAGCTCGCCGCCGCCGCGCCGCACCGGCTCGCCGCGCTTCCAGGCCGCGTACTGCTCGCCGAAGCGGTCGGCGATCTCGTCGTGGGTCAGCCCCTGCCACTCGCCGGCGTACGTCTCGCGCAGCTCGGCGTGGTGGGAGACCTCAAGGCCCGTGACGGACGCCAGCTCGGCGGCGGTGGCCACGGCGCGCTGCAGGTCGGAGGCGACGATCGCGTCCGGGCGCAGCGCGGCCAGCAGCCGGGCGGCCCGGCGCGCCTGGGCGACGCCGGTACCGGTCAGCTCGATGTCCGTGGTGCCCTGGAAGCGGCGCTCCACGTTCCATGCGGTCTGGCCGTGCCGCCACAGCACGATCCGGCGGCCCCTGCCGCCCGGGCGGCCGTTCAGCTCAGGTCTCCGTCCAGGTCGCCCTCGGCGGCCTGCGCCCGGGCGTGCTCCTCGGCCTTGCCACGGGTGGCGACGGCGTCGTCGGGCAGCGCGATCTCGGGGCAGTCCTTCCACAGCCGCTCCAGGGCGTAGAAGACCCGCTCCTCGCTGTGCTGGACGTGCACGACGATGTCGACGTAGTCCAGCAGGACCCAACGGGCGTCACGGTCGCCCTCACGGCGCACCGGCTTGGCACCGAGCTCCTTGAGCAGCCGCTCCTCGATCTCGTCGACGATCGACTTGACCTGGCGGTCGTTGGGGGCCGAGGCCAGCAGGAAGGCGTCGGTGATCGACAGTACGTCGCTGACGTCGTAGGCGATGACGTCGTGCGCGAGCTTGTCGGCGGCGGCCTGGGCGGCGGCCTGGATGAGCTCGATGGAGCGGTCGGTGGCGGTCACAAGCCATGCTTTCGTAAAAGGGTCAGTACCCCTCAAGGGTCTCACGACCCGCCGACAGCCCTCCTGGCCTTTTCCGCCCCGCGGGCGGGCGCGGGACGGCCCCGCCTCAGCCCTTGTAGTCCTTGCCCAGGACCACGGTGACGTCGGCGTTGCCCATGCCCTTGCCCTGCTTCACGGCCCGCTCCGGCAGCCCCAGCGTCTTGGCGACCTCCTTGGCCTCGGCGGCCCGGGCCTCGTCGGGGTAGACCACCGAGGAGGCCGCCTCCGGCGTGCCCACCGTGCCGCCGTCGACGTACGTGTAGCCGCCGTTGACGAGCGTGACCTGCGCGGAGCCCGCTGCGGCCGCGCCGCCTGTGGCGTTCTTCACGCCGATGCGGGGCGGGGCGTTCTTGTCGGTGTTCTTCACGGTGCCGCCGAGGACGTCCTTGACCACGGTGTCGGCCGCCCGCTCGCCGAGCGTCCCGTCGGACTGCACGGGCAGCGCCGTGGTCGCGTACGCGCCCTCCTTCGCCTTCTCCGCGAGGTGCGCCAGGGAGGCGCCCAGTTGCTGGACGGAGAGCGAGGGGTCGGGGATCTGGGCCAGCGACTCCACCGTGGTGGTGGCCGCCCGGGCGTCGCTGGACATCTTGCGCAGCACGGCCTGCATGACCTGCCCGAAGCGCGCCAGCGGCTTGCCCTGGTCCTCGCCGGGCCCGCGGTAGGTGGCGTACGCGACGGCCGTGCGGCCGCCCATCGAGCGCCCCTTGCCCCGCTCCACCAGGGGGCTGTCGCCGGGCTTGGCGCCGGGCACGGCGGTGTCGGTGTCGACGGTGATGCCGCCGACCAGCTCGACCAGGTTCTCCAGGTAGGGGGTGTCCAGCCGCCAGCTGCCCTTGATGTCGGAGCCGAGGAGCGTGTTCAGGGCGTCCCGGGTGCCGCCGGTGCCGGCTTCCTGGACGGACTTGCCGAGGGTGGTGGCCGTGCCGCCGTCCTTGGCGACGGCCAGCGCGTTCGGCACGAGGACCGCGGTGGCCTTCTTGGTGGTCGCGTTGTCGACGAGCAGGACGGTGGCGCTGTCCCCGCCGCGCGTCTGGCGCAGGTGCACGACGATGACGTCGCGCTTCTGTCCGCCACCGGCCGCGGACGGGGTCTTCTTCTCCTCGTCGCCGGAGAGCAGGAGCCAGCCGACGCCGCCACCGACGGCCAGCACGAGCACCACGGCGAGGGCGACGAAGCGGTTGCGGCCCTTGCGCTTGCGCTCGTCGCGCCGCTCGGTGCGGCTCTCGCTGAACTTGAGCCAGTCGATGACGTCCTCGGAGTCCTCGTCCGGCTCCTCGATGAACGAGAACTGCTCGGTGCGGTAGTCCGGGGCCGGCCGGGGCTCGGGGATCTGTGCCTCCGCCGGGGCCGCGGCGGCGGGCTCCGCGGGCGGCGCGTCCGCCTGGCGCGGGATCCACTCCTTCTGAACGGACGCCTGAACGGGCCCCTGGGCAGCGACCGGGGCCTGGGTCCGGGCCTGCGCCTGGGCCGCGGGCTGCTGCTGGGCGTACGGGTCGTACTGCTGCGGCTGCTGGTACTGCTGCTGTCCGTAGGCGTCGTACCCGTACGACTGTCCCTGCGGCTGTCCGTACGACTGCCCGTGCGGCTGCTCGTAGGACTGTCCGTGCGGCTGCTGCGGGAGGGGCTGCCCGTACTGGTCGTAGGCGCGCTCCGGGGCGTCCGGCCGGTACACCGGTTGCCCGTAGGCGTCGTAGCCGTACACCTGCTGCTGCGCGTACGGGTCCTGTCGGTCGTTCACCAGTGCCCCTCGGTGCCCATTGCCCATCGAGCCGGAGTCGGCCGTCGCCGATCGGCCTCAGCCGTCGTGACGGTACAGCTTGCGCTTGTCGATGTAGCGCACCACACCGTCGGGCACCAGGTACCAGACGGGCTCGCCCTGGGCGACGCGGGCGCGGCAGTCCGAGGAGGAGATGGCGAGCGCGGGGACCTCGACGAAGGAGACGCGGTCCTCCGGCAGCCCGGGGTTGGCCAGTATGTGGCCCGGCCGGGTGACGCCGATGAAGTGGGCGAGCGAGAAGAGCTCCTCGGTGTCCCGCCAGGTGAGGATCTGCGCCAGCGCGTCGGCGCCGGTGATGAAGAACAGGTCGGCGTTCTCGTTGAGCGCGCGCAGGTCGCGGAGGGTGTCCGTGGTGTAGGTCGGGCCCCCGCGGTCGATGTCGATGCGGCTGACCGAGAACTGCGGGTTGGAGGCGGTGGCGATCACCGTCATCAGGTAGCGGTCCTCGGCCGGGGACACCTGCTTGTGGCTCTTCTGCCACGGCTGCCCGGTCGGTACGAAGACCACCTCGTCCAGGTGGAACTGCGCGGCCACCTCGCTCGCGGCGACCAGGTGTCCGTGATGGACCGGGTCGAACGTCCCGCCCATCACTCCGAGCCGCCGCTTCACGGGCCCTGTCTGCTCTCCCATGCGTGCAGACCCTACTGGGCGCGTCGACACGCCGAAGCCCCAGGGACCGCCGGTCAGCGGTCGCGGTTGAAGCGGGTGGTGATCCAGAGCAGGAGCAGCAGGATGACCAGGGCGGCGCCGCCGGTCATGTACGGGCTGATGCTCTCGTGGGTGTCCACGTGGTGCTCGCCCTCGGAGGCGAGAGTGACGAGGGCGCTGTGAGCGGTGGTGAGTGTCACGTCGGCAGGACCTATCCGGGATGGGATCGGGTGGAGACTTCTGCCACATCGTATGCGGGCCCTTACGGCAAGCTCACGCCGACTCCACGCGTCGGCCCCGCGGGGGCCCCGCCGGCCGGGTCAGTCCTTGTTGCCGTACCCGCGCAGCAGGATCCAGGCCAGCAGGACGACGCCGACCACGCCGACGATCAGGACCGTGCGCAGCACCACGCCCGGGCCCTGGTCGCCCTTGGAGACGGCGAGGACCTCGGTGAAGCCGGGGTGGGTGGTGAAACCGTTGATGAGGGGCATGCCTCCCACGGTAACCATGCCGCGGCCAGCGCCTAGGCTGGGGTCCACGAGCCGGGGGACGGGCCAGCGACAAGCCCACTGAGGGGGTCTTTCGACATGAGCGAGCGCCACAGCGACAGCCGGGAGCAGGTGCCGGGCCGTGAACGCCGGCGGTTCCCCGGCATCTCCTCGCGCGCGTACGAGCACCCGGCGGATCGTTCCGCCCTGGTGGCGCTGCGCAAGCTGAGCGGCTTCGACACGGCCTTCAAGGCGCTCAGCGGGCTGCTGCCCGAGCGCAGCCTGCGGCTGCTGTACCTCTCGGACTCGGTGCGGGTGGGCGAGCAGCAGTTCCCCCACCTGCACACGATGCTGCTGGACGCCTGCTACGTCCTGGACATGCCGAAGGTCCCGGCGATGTACGTCACGCAGGACCCGCAGCCCGGCGCCATGTGCATCGGTCTGGACGAGCCGATGGTCGTGGTCTCCACCGGTCTGGTGGAACTGCTGGACGAGGAGGAGATGCGCGCGGTCATCGGCCACGAGGTGGGCCACGCGCTGTCGGGCCACGCCGTCTACCGCACGGTGCTGCTGTTCCTGACGAACGTGGCGATGAAGGTCGCGTGGATCCCGCTGGGCAACATCGCGGTGATGGGCGTCGTCACGGCGCTGCGCGAGTGGTTCCGCAAGTCGGAGCTGTCGGCGGACCGGGCGGGGCTGCTGGTGGGCCAGGACCTGCAGGCGTCCATGCGCGGCCTGATGAAGCTCGCGGGCGGCAACCACCTGCACGAGATGAACGTGGACGCCTTCCTCGCCCAGGCGGAGGAGTACGAGAAGGGCGGCGACCTGCGCGACTCCGTGCTGAAGATCATGAACATGCTGCCGCGCAACCACCCGTTCGCGGCGGTGCGCGCCGCCGAGCTGAAGAAGTGGGCGGAGAGCCGCGACCACCAGCGGATCATGGACGGTCACTACCCGCGGCGGACGGAGGACAAGGACGCCTCGGTGTCCGGCTCCTTCCGGGAGACCGCGAGCCACTACGCGGAGTCGGTGCGCTCCAGCAAGGACCCGCTGATGGGGCTCGTACGGGACCTGGCGGGCGGGGCGAGCGACCTGGGCGGGAAGCTGCGGGACTCCTTCGGCGGCCGTCAGGGCCCGCAGGGACCCCAGGGCCCGCAGGGCTAGGCCGGGCCGCTAGCGCCGCGGCGGGCTCGGCTGGGCCGACGGGGCGAGGGCGCCGCAGACGCGGGCGGTGTTCTCGCCGCCGGCGTACGGGTCGGTGCCGGCGGGAGCGGCCGGGTCGGCCTTCTGGCCGGCCAGCAGCGGCCGCAGGTAGGCGGCGTCGTTCGCCGCGCAGGACTCCGGTCCGGCCTGCAGCCGGCTCTGCAGCACCTGCACGTGGTGTTCCTGCAGGTCGTCGCGGTCGAAGCGGAAGTGCATGGTGCGCCGCACGGTGAACAGCGACGCCTCCTGGGGGCCCTTCGCCGGGCGGACGGCGTAGACGAAGGTGTGGTCGGAGGAGACCTCCAGGGCGGCCGGCGACGCCTCGGTGATGGTGAAGGTGCCCTGGGTGCGCACGGTCCGGTCGGCGAGGGCGACCTCGGCCGGGTCGAAGCGGATCAGCCAGCCGGTGGCGGCGTAACGGCCGTCGTCGGCGGGACGGTCCAGGCTGCGGTCGAACTGGGCCAGCTGGGAGGGGGCGAGCAGCAGGCGCACGGTGCGCTGGTTGCCGCCGGTGAGCACGGCCGGGTCGAGGGCGGACTTGACCGTGTACTCCTTGGCGGTGGCCAGGGCGGCCATCACCAGGCTCTCGGAGAAATTCTGGGTGCGCCGTGCGGCCGGAAGGGTGACGCCCTCGGCTCCGTCGCGGAACTGGGCGGCCGGGCTGTTGTCGAAGAGGTCCTTCACGGAGGCGGCGCCGGGCACCGGATCGCGGGGGGCCAGCGGCACCAGCGCGATGTGCAGCGGCTCGGCGGCGGGCGGCCTGGGCTCCTTGTAGGGGTGGCGCAGGCCCATGTAGACGGCGGTGCCGAAGGCCAGGGCGATGAGCATCACCAGCAGCAGGACCTGGCGCGAGGCGCTCACGCGCGCCCAGGCGTGCCGGGTGCGCACGGCGGGTGCGTGGTCGTCCATGCGCTCGCGGGCGGAGAACTCCTGGAGCCGGGCAGCACGGACGAACGATTCGTCGAAGACGACGGATCGGTACTCTTCCTCGCCGCCTCCCTGGGGGCCTTCGGGCGTGCCCTCAGGGGGGTCTCCGGGCCCGTTCATATCTCAAGAGTAGGTCTGCGGAGCCGCTGGTAAACGCGCTGGTACGCGACAAGTTCCGACGAAAATGCAAGCTGCCGTGCCGACCGCCCCGGGCCCTGGCCAAGGCGACGGCGTTCCGTTACGGGCCGGCGGCGGGTCACCGGCGGTCCCCATCGGTGACCCTCAGGGCCGGGGTGGTACGGCCGAGGCCACCGGAGGCTCCGAGTCGGCGGAGACCGACGGCAGCGGCGCCTGCCGCTCCCCCGCCGGGGCGTCCACGCCGGTGGTCGCGGGCGGCGGGGCCGGGCTCTGGCGGCTGCCGGAGGAGGCGCCGCGGTAGACGGCGGTGAAGGCGAGGGCGATCACGCCGATGCCCATCACCACCGCCAGCACCCAGGCCACCGGGCGGTGCCAGCGGGCGTGGCCGCGGTAGGGGCCGCGAGCGGTGCCGTAGCGGCCGTACGGGCCGTAGGCGTCGTCCGGGTCGAGGTCCCTGGTCAGGCCGTGCAGCTCGCCCGGCCGGGCGGGGTGACGGCCGCCCGGGGGGCCGCCCGGGGCGTCGTCGTACGGATCGTCGTCGGCGGGGCCGCCACCGGGCCGGGTCAGCGCGGCGTCGGCCTCGGCGCGCGCCCGGTCGGCGGCGAGCATCCGCTCGACCGCGGAGGGTTCGTGGACCGCGGCGGACCGCACGAACTCCTCGTCGAAGACCACGGAGGCGAACACGTCGTCCGCGCCTCCGTGGCGGTGGCTCTCGGGCTCCTCGCCGTCCGGGAACGGCCTGCCCCCCACGTCGTCCGGCACCCGTCCAGCGTAGACCCGAACCGGTCAATCCGCGCGGCCGGTACGGGAATTCGGCCTACCGGCCCCGGACGTGTCCGTCGCCGGTGACGATGTACTTGGTCGAGGTCAGCTCCGGCAGACCCATCGGGCCGCGCGCGTGCAGCTTCTGCGTGGAGATGCCGATCTCGGCGCCGAAACCGAACTGACCGCCGTCGGTGAACCGGGTCGAGGCGTTGACCGCGACCGTCGTGGAGTCCACCAGCTGGGTGAAGCGGCGGGCGGCGGCCTGCGAGGTGGTGACGATCGCCTCGGTGTGCCCGGAGGTCCACAGCCGGATGTGGCGCACGGCCGCGTCCAGGTCCTCCACGACCGCCGCGGCGATGTCGTACGAGAGGTACTCCGTCTCCCAGTCCTCGGCCGTCGCGGCCACGACCGTGGCACCCGTGTCCGCGGCCCCGGCCAGCTCGACGACCCGCTCGTCGCCGTGCACGGTCACGCCCGCCTCCGCGAGGGCGGCCAGCGCGCGCGGCAGGAAGCGCTCGGCGATGTCCCGGTGCACCAGCAGCGTCTCGGCGGCGTTGCAGACGCTCACGCGGCTGGCCTTGGAGTTGATCAGGATCTCCACGGCCATGTCGAGGTCGGCCTCGGCGTCGACGTACACGTGGCAGTTGCCCGTGCCCGTCTCGATCACCGGGACGACCGACTCCTGGACGACCGTCCGGATCAGCGAGGCGCCGCCGCGCGGGATCAGCACGTCGACCATCCCGCGGGCGCGCATCAGCTCGCGCACGGACTCGCGGCTCTCGCCCGGCACCAGCTGCACCGCGTCCGCCGGCAGCCCGGCCCCGCCCACCGCGTCGCGCACCACGCGCACCAGGGCGGTGTTGGAGGCGTACGCGGAGGACGAGCCGCGCAGCAGGACGGCGTTGCCCGACTTCAGGCAGAGGGCGGCGGCGTCCACCGTCACGTTCGGGCGGGCCTCGTAGATGATGCCGACGACGCCGAGCGGCACCCGTACCTGGCGCAGGTCGATGCCGTTGGGCAGCGTCGAGCCGCGCACGACCTCGCCCACCGGGTCGGGCAGGGCGGCCACGTCGCGGACGTCCTGGGCGATGGCCCGCACCCGCTCGGGGGTGAGGGTCAGCCGGTCGACGACGCTCTCGCTCGTGCCGGCCGCACGGGCCTTCTCGACGTCCTCGGCGTTGGCCTCGACGATCTCCCGGCTGCGGACCTCCAGCGCGTCGGCGATGGCCAGCAGCGCCTCGTCCTTCACCGACCGCGGCAGTGGCGCGAGCTCGGCGGCCGCGGCGCGGGCGCGGTAGGCGGCGCGCAGCACCGGGGACTGCGGCATCGGGTCGGCGAGGGGAGAGGGGAAGACACTGCTCATGGCCGCAGCCTAACCGTGGGGCGGGCCGCGGCCGAGCGGCATTCCACTCTGCGGGACGCGCGGGTCCACCCAGCAGGCGGCCGCGGCCTCAGAACGGGTGCACCCCCACCGGTGTGGCCGGCAGCGGGCCCCAGCCCTCGGCGATGCGCTGGTGGTAGGTCTCGCGGTCGATGACCTCCAGGCCCACGATCTCCCACGGCGGCAGCCGGGCCGTCGAGCGGTGCTCGCCCCACAGCCGCAGCGCCACGGCCGCCGCGTCGTGCAGGTCGCGCGCCTCCTCCCAGTAGCGGATCTCGGCGTGGTCGTTGGCGTAACGGCTGGTCAGCAGGAACGGATGGTCGTGGGCGAGCTGCTCCAGGGCCCGGCGCACCTCCCCCAGCGGCGCCTCGCCGCCCGCGACGCTGAGGGTGACGTGCCACAGCCGCGCGGCGTCGTCCTCGGCGGCTTCCTGTGCCGGCTCCCCCGTGTCCTGTGACCCGACGCTGGTCAGTGTCCGCCCAGCCGTCCCTCGGGGCAGCGCCCCCGGGCGCCCTCGTCTCACCGGCGGCCTCCTGTTGTTCGCCGCTCCGCGCGCGGCGGAGCCGTGGTGCGGGGGACCGTGCGTCCTCACGACCCCGGCGGGGCCGCGCGTGGTGCACGGCTCCCCGCATCAAAGTTGACCAGTCGGCGGGCGGCCGCGTGGCGGTTTTACGGAAAGGCCCCATGGAAAGGCTGTCCTTACCGGGCCTTTCTCGTCCTCGGCTAACGCTCGTCAGCGATGCAGCACGACGAGGTCGTCGCGGTGCACGACCTCGCGCTCGTAGCCCGGGCCCAGGTCGCGGGCCAGGTCACGGGTGGAACGGCCGAGCAGCTGCGGGATTTCCCCCGCGTCGTAGGTGACGAGGCCGCGCGCGACGGCCCGGCCGGCCGGGTCGCGCAGCTCCACGGGGTCGCCCGCGCTGAATTCGCCCTCGACCGCCGCGATGCCCGCCGGCAGCAGCGAGCCGGTCCCCTCGACGACGGCCCGCACCGCCCCCTCGTCCAGCGTCAGGGCACCGCGGGGGGTGGAGGCGTGGGCGAGCCACAGCAGCCGGTCGGCGGAGCGACGGCCCGTGGGGTGGAAGTACGTGCCGGTCGCCCGGCCGCGCAGGGCGTCCGCGGCCTGGCTGGCCGAGGTGAGGACGACGGGGATGCCCGCCGCGGCAGCGATCCGGGCCGCCTCCACCTTGGTGACCATGCCACCGGTGCCCACCCCGGCCTTGCCCGCGCTGCCGATGGAGACGCCCTCCAGGTCCGCGGGGCCCGACACCTCGGCGATCCGCGAGGTGCCCGGCGTGCTGGGGTCGCCGTCGTACAGGCCGTCGACGTCCGAGAGCAGGACCAGCAGGTCGGCGCGGACCAGATGGGCCACGAGCGCGGCCAGCCGGTCGTTGTCGCCGAAGCGGATCTCGTCCGTGGCCACCGTGTCGTTCTCGTTGACGACCGGCACCGCGCCCATCGCCAGCAGCTGGTCGAGCGTCCGGCGGGCGTTGCGGTAGTGCGCCCGGCGGCTGGTGTCGTCGGTCGTCAGCAGCACCTGGCCGACGCGACGGCCGTAGCGGGCGAAGGAAGCGGTGTAGCGGGCCACCAGGAGCCCCTGGCCGACGCTGGCGGCCGCCTGCTGGCGGGCCAGGTCGCGCGGGCGCCGGTCGAGCCCCAGCGGCGCCAGGCCGGCGGCGATGGCGCCGGAGGAGACCAGCACGATCTCCTTGTCCGGGCTCCCGTTCCCCCCGCCGCTCCCCAGGCTCTTCGCCAGGGCGTCGACGAGGGCGTCAACCCGGTCGGCGTCCAGTCCCCCGCCCGCAGTGGTGAGTGAGGAGGATCCCACCTTGACCACGATCCTGCGGGCTGCCATGACCTCTTGCCGGGCCGTCCGGTCCGCCCCTGCCCCTGTCAACGTACGCACACCTCTGTATCCACCGATGCCGTGCCTGTGGCCTTGTCTGTTCCGGCCCGCAAATCTACCCTCTGTCGATTGCGGTCGTTCGACCCTATTTTGTGGTGGTTCGTGTCGTGGAAGATTGCTCCTTGCCCGGCGACCGTCATACGGTCGGTGGTCGACCGTTGTCCTCCACAGTGTCTTCCGACGGTCTCCCCCCTTGCCCCAAGCCCTCCTGCCAGGAGCCCCTCCAGTGCCTTCTGCCGGAACAGCCTCCCGCCGAGCAGTGCAGCTCGCGGTGCTGCTCTCGATGCTGGTGTTCTTCGTACTCCAGCTCGTCGGCGCGCTGCTGCCCCATGCGCCCCTGCTGATCGCCGCCTCGGCGGCGGGCCTCGCGCTCGATCTCTACCTGCAGCACAGAGACCCCGGCCTCGTCGCCGTGCTCGGCAGGATCCGATTCGACGTCATGGTCCGCCAGCTGCTGCGCGACATGCTGGTCCTCGTCGGGCTGCTGCGGCAGCACGGCGACGGCTCGCTGCGCGGCTACGCGCCCCTCGTCGGCGGTCTCGCACTGTTCTACGGCGCGCACCTCGCCTGCCAGGTCACCGCGATCCTCGTCCGGCGCAGCCGCACCCTGCCGTTCGTCACCCGCAACATCGACGCCTCCGGCCTGCACCTGACCGCCGCCCCGCCGCGCCTGCTGGCCCGCCAGCACGGCCGCCGGCTGCTGCGCTTCGCGGTCCCGGCCACGGCGGGCCTGCTGGTGACGGCGGCCACGGAGGAGACGCTGTGGGGGGAGACCGGCATCGGCATCGCCCTCGCGCTCGCCGTGGCCGGCACGGTGCACCTGGCGAGCTGGCTGCGGCCCGCCAAACGCATCGCGGGCGAGCAGCAGGCGCTGGAGTGGCTGGACCGCTGGCTGGCCGCCTACAAGCCCACCGTCGGCATGTACTTCTCCGGCGGCACCAGCTCGGCCTACCAGGCCAACATGTGGCTCTCCACGCTCGCCGCGCTGGACGGCAAGCCGGTCATCGTGCTGCGCGAGCGCTTCATGGTGCAGAAGATCGACGCCACGGACGTGCCCATCGTGTGCATCCCGAAGGTCGTGCACCTGATGGCGCTGGAGAAGTCCTCGCTGAAGATGATGTTGCACCCGGCGAACTCGGGCAAGACCTCGCAGGTCCTGCGGATGCCGTCGATCAAGCACGCCTTCACCAACCACGGCGAGAGCGACAAGCTCTCCAGCTGCAACCCCTACGCCAAGGCGTACGACGAGGTCTGGGTCGCCGGGCCGGCGGCCCGCGAGCGCTACCAGCTCGCCGACATCGGCGTCGAGGACAAGGACGTCGTCGAGGTCGGCCGCCCGCAGCTGGCGCCGATCCGGCCGTACGCGGGCCCCCCGGCCGGCGCGTACACCACCGTGCTGTACGCCCCCACCTGGGAGGGCTGGGACGGCAATCCGGGCAACACCTCGGTGATGCTGGCCGGCGAGAACATCGTCCGCGCGCTGCTCGCCGACCCCGGGGTCCGGCTCCTGTACAAGCCGCACCCGATGACCGGCTCCGTCGACCCGCGCGCCGGGCAGGCCAACGAGCGCATCCAGGCGATGATCCGGGAGGCCAACGCCGCCCGCACCGGTGACCGCCCCGGGCCCGAGGCGGCCGCCGAGCTGGCCCGCCGCACGGCCGAGCTGGAGCGGGTGACCACCAGCTCCTTCCGGCACAGCGCGGACGAGATCGAGCGGATGCTGCTGCAGTCCACCCCGGAGCCGGGACGGGCCGCGACCGTGGAGGCCGCCATGAGCGACTGGGAGGCGGCGTACTGGGCCTCCCTGCCGGAGTGGGAGCACCAGATCATCACGACCGCCCGTCCGGCGCTCTACAGCTGCTTCAACGCCTCGCACCTGCTCATCAGCGACGTCTCCAGCGTCGTCTCGGACTACCTGATCAGCGAGAAGCCGTACGCGGTCGCCAACACCAGCGGCATGAGCGAGGAGGAGTTCCGGGCGGGCTTCCCGACGGTGAGCGCGGCCACGATCCTCACGCCGGAGGCCGAGGGCGTGGCCGGGCTTCTCGCGGCCGTGCGCGACCCGGCCCTGGACGGGCTCGCCGAGGCCCGTGCCGAGCTCAAGGTGCAGCTCCTGGGCCCCTCCGACCCGCCGTCGCTGGTCCGCTTCAACGCCGCGGCGCAGGCGCTGGCGGCGAAGGCCGACGAGCGACGGGCCCGGATGGACGCACGGGCAGCGGAATCTGACATCCCGGCACCGCGGGACGGGGTGGCGGCGACGGAGACCGTCGAGGCCCCCGAGACGGCCCCCGAGGCCGTCACCAAGGCCGTCACCGAGCCGGCGGAGGAGCCCGTGGGCTCCGTCAGCTCCGGCGTCGCCTGAGCGGCCGGCCACGGCGCCGTCCACCCGGACGGCGCCCCCGACACATGCCGAAGGCCCCCGGGAGGGAACTCCCGGGGGCCTTCGGCATGTGGACGCCGGAGCGGCGGGGCCGCGTGCGGACCCGGCGCGGGCGGCCGGGTGCGGACCCGACGCGGCCGTCCGGCGCGGGCGGCCGACGCGGGCGGCCGACGCAGGCAGCCGACGCAGGCAGCCGA
>NZ_JAIXMK010000181.1:0-5176 GCF_020328095.1 Streptomyces sichuanensis | reverse complement strand
CGTCCGGCGCGCCGGGCGAGGCGGCCGTCCGGGGCCACTTCCCGGCGGCGGGCGGCCGGGAGCACTTTCCGGCCGGGCGGCCGGGGCGTCGCGCGGCGACTGACGACGGACGCTGGGCGGCCCGGAGCGCTTCCCGGCCGGGCGGCCGCGAGCATGCGGCACCCAGCAGGTGCTCGGACCGCATCCCGCCAGGCAGCTGCCGCGGGGCGGCGGCAGAGGCGCCCGTCCGGGGTGGGGCCCGGTCAGTCCTCGGCCGGCGGCGGCCATTCGTCGCCCCAGTCCGCGTCGCGCGCGGCCCGGTACAGCGGCCCGTGCCGCTTGGTCACCGTCTCGCGGGCCAGGCCGACCTCGGGCAGGCACAGGTCGAGCAGCACCTGCCCCTTGCGGATCTGCGGCTTGCGCACGATCCGGGCGACGGATTCCGGCACGGCCTCGTCGCGCACCGCCGCCACGTACGAGAACTTCTCGTCCTCGTACGCCAGCGATCCGCCCTTGACCTGCCGGTGCAGCGACGACCGGCTCACCCGCGCCGAGAAGTGGCACCAGTCGCTGCCCGGCTCTATCGGGCACGCCGCGCTGTGCGGGCAGGGCGCGACGATGCGGAAGCCCGCTGCGATCAGGCGGTCGCGGGCCTCGATGATCCGCAGGTAGCCCTCGGGCGTGCCCGGCTCGATCAGGACGACGGCGCGCGCCGCACGGGCCGCCTCGTCGGTGACGGCACGGCGGCCCTCCTCGGTGAGCTCGCCGAGCACGTACGAGACGGTGACCAGGTCCGTGCCGTCGGGGACGGCCAGCCCGGCACCGATCGTCTGCCGACGCCACTGCGCGGTGCGCAGGGCCTCGGACCGGGCGGTCCGGGCCAGCTCGCCGCCGAGGGCGAGCGCCGGCTCGGCCCAGTCCAGGACGGTGGTGGAGTGCCGCCCCTCCGGCCAGGCCGCCGCGACCGCCCAGGTCGCGGCGCCGGTACCGCCGCCCACGTCCACGTGCGTGGCGGGCGTCCACTCCGGCAGCCGGTCGCGGAACGCCTCCAGCGCCGAGCGCACGGCCTCGAACGTGGCCGGCATGCGGTAGGCCGCGTACGCCACCACGTCGGAGCGGTCGCGCAGCACGGGGGTGTGGGTGGGGGTGCGCCCCCGGTAGTTGGCGATCAGCCGCTCGACGGCCTGGGTGGCCTGCCGGGGCGGCAGTCCGTCGAGGAGGCCGGCGAGGGCGGCGCGCAGGGTCTCACCGGTGGGCGGGGTCTCACCGGAGGGAGCGGGGGCGGGGGCGTGCATTTGGCGAATTCTATGCGCCTTCCTGTGCACCCTCCTGTGCGCGCCGCCACGGCCGGCACAACCCCACGAAGCACGCCACGGCGGCGAGCGCGCAGCACAGCTGGACGACGGCCATCGGCACCGCGGTGTGCTCGCCCGCTATGCCGACGAGCGGGGAGGCGACGGCGCCGAGCAGGAACGTCGAGGTGCCCAGCAGCGCGGAGGCGGAGCCGGCGGCGCCGGCGGAGCGCATCAGGGCCTGGGCGTTGGTGTTGGGCATGGTCAGGCCCATCGCGGACATCAGCACGAAGAGCCCGGCCGCGACCGGCGCGAGACCGGCCTTGCCGAACGCCCCGGAGGCCATGACGACGAGCGCGCCCGCGGCCAGGGCGGTGACGGCCAGGCCCACGGCCAGGACCTTGTCCATGCTGACCCGGCCGACCAGCAGCTTCCCGTTGATCTGCCCGACGAGGACGAGGCCGACGGAGTTGACGCCGAAGAGCAGGCTGAAGGTCTGCGGGGAGGCGCCGTAGATGTCCTGGACGACGAACGGCGAGGCGGCGATGTAGGCGAAGAGCGCGGCGAAGGCGAAGCCGCCCGCGAGCATGTAGCCGGTGAAGACGCGGTCGGCGAGCAGGCCGCGCATGGTGCGCAGCGCCTGGCCGAGGCCGCCGGCGTGGCGGTCGGCCGGGGGCAGCGTCTCGTCCAGCCACTTCCAGACGACGGCGGTGAGGACGACGCCGACGGCGGTGAGGACGACGAAGACGCCCCGCCAGTCGGTCAGGCGCAGGATCTGGCCGCCGATGAGCGGCGCGACGACGGGGGCGACGCCCGAGATCAGCATGAGCGTCGAGAAGAAGCGGGCCATGGCCACGCCGTCGTAGAGGTCGCGCACGACCGCCCGCGCGATGACGATGCCCGCCGCCCCGGCCAGGCCCTGGACGAGGCGGAAGGCGATGAGGAGCGCGGCACTGGGCGCGAAGGCGCAGACGGCGGTGGCCAGCACGTAGAGCACCATGCCGGCCAGGAGCGGCCGGCGCCGGCCCCACTTGTCGCTCATGGGGCCGACGACGAGCTGTCCGAGCGCCATGCCCATGAGGCAGGCGGTCAGGGTGAGCTGGATGGTGGCGGCGGGACTGTGCAGGGCGTCGGTGACCTCGGGCAGGGCCGGGAGGTACATGTCCATGGACAGCGGCGGCAGGGCGGTCAGGCCCCCGAGGACGAGGGTGACGATCAGGCCGGCGCGGCGGGCGGCGGCCCGGGGCTCCCGGGCGGTGGCGGGCTCGCCTGCACCGCGCCGCTCGTCCGCGGCCTGGGCGGGGCCGGGTTCCGTCATGCGCTGCTCCATGGGGGTGATGGGGGCGGCCCGGGGGGGCGGGGGGCCGGGGCCGGGGCGGGGGGTAATCAAACTTTCAAGTTACCTCCATGGTGACACGCCCGCCGAGGATAGATGCCGTCTACACGTGGTGATGTGCGCTACGGCTCTGCACGACGCGCTGTGCACTGCCCGCTGTGCGCTCCGCGCCGTGGGCTACGCCCGGCTGAAGCCGGGAGCCCCCGCCTCCGAGACGAAGCGGGCAGCCGTGATCACGGGCGCGCCGGGGGTGACGACGCCGGAGAGCGTGCGGTAGTCGGCCTGCAGGCGGGTGTCGTCGAGGGAGACGACCGCATAGCCGCGCCGGCCGTCGTAGAACTTCATGTGGGGGTTGGCGGCGAGCAGCAGGTTCCAGTCGTCGGGCTTCTCCTGGCCGTCGAAACCGCTGGAGACGGAGGTGGTGACCACCTCGACGCCGAGGGTGCGGGAGGCGGGGTCGTCGAAGTCCTCCTTGATGTCCATCGCGTAGTGGACGTGGACGTCGCCGGAGAGGACGACGAGGTTCTCGACCCCCGCCCGCCCGGCCCCGGCGAGGACGCGCGCGCGGGAGGCCGGGTAGCCGTCCCAGGCATCCATGGACAGCCGGGAGCGGTCGGCCGTGGTGTTCTTGCGGCGGCAGAAGGCGACCTGTTGCGCGAGCACGTTCCAGCGTGCGGTGGAGGTGCGGAAGCCGTCGAGGAGCCAGCGTTCCTGCGCGCCCCCGGTGATGGTGCGGGCGGGGTCCTCGGACTCGGGCCCCGGGTACTGCCAGCCGTCGCCGTACGCCTGGTCGGAGCGGTACTGCCGGGTGTCGAGGAGGTCGAACTGCGCCAGCCGCCCGTAGCGGAAGCGCCGGTGGAGGAGCATGTCGGCGCCGACGGGCCGGTGCGCCTCGCGCAGGGGCATGTTCTCCCAGTAGGCGCGGTACGCGGCGGCGCGGCGGGCGCGGAAGACGCCGACGGGGTCGTTGTTCTGGGAGACGTCGCCGGCGTAGTTGTTCTCGACCTCGTGGTCGTCCCAGGTGACGTACCAGGGGTGGGCGGCGTGGGCGGCCTGCAGGTCGGGGTCGGACCTGCCGAGGGCGTAGCGCAGGCGGTAGTCGGTGAGGGTCCAGGTCCAGTGGTCGAAGAACGGCGGCAGGGGGGCGTCCGTGCAGTGGCGGGCGCCGGCCTGGGCGTCGATGGCGTTCTCGTAGATGTAGTCGCCGACGAAGAAGACGGCGTCGAGGTCTTCGTGGGCGAGGTGGGCGAGGGCGGTGTAGTAGCCCTCGTCGTACTGCTGGCAGGAGAGGAGCCCGAAGGTCACGCCTTCGGGGTGGGCGTCGGCGGCGGGGGCCGTACGGGTGTGGCCGGTGGGGCTGATCCAACGGCCGGTGCGGAAGCGGTACCAGTAGTCGCGGCCGGGATCGAGGCCGCCCAGGTCGAGGTGGACGGTGTGGTTGTCGGCGGCGGGGGCGGGGACGGTGCCGTTGCGCCGGAGGTGGCGGAAGGACTCGTCGGAGGCGAGCTCCCACTGGACGTCGAGGGCACCGTCCGCGGGTAAGCCGTTGCCGGGCTCGTAGGGCCGGGGGGCGAGTCTGGTCCACAGGACGACGGAGTCGGGCAGCGGGTCGCCGGAGGCGACGCCGAGGGTGAAGGGGTTTACCGGGAGGGAGGTCGTTTCGGCCATGTCCTCAGACTGCGCGTGGCCGGTGTGACGGTGAAGGCCCGTGGTGGCGAACGTTGCACGGCGCCCTGGTGCGGGGGCGGGTGGGGCAGGGGCGATCGGAGGCGAACAGGGGGCGCGTGCGCCGTGGGCGCGCCCCCAACGTCCGTTGACCCAGGGCCGAATGGCCGATTCCGGGTGTAGCGTCCTCCCATGCCAGGGGCAACGCCGAAGGGGGTGGCCGCATGAGCCCGGACGGAGACCCTCCGCCACCACCGCCCCACCACCCCCCGCCACCACCGCACCCGCCCGACCCCCGCTTCTGGTCGCGCGTGTGGACGTACTGGGTGACCGGCGGCCTGGCGGTGGTCCTGGCGGCCGTGATCCCGGTCGTGGTCAAGGCCGGCCCCTTCGCCACCGACGACCACTCCGACCCCCCGGTGACGTTCCCCCCGACCGCCTCGGCCACCCCGACGCCGACCCCCTCCCCCGTGCTGTCCACGACCCCGCAGGTGAAGGTGGGAGCGAGGGTCAACAGCGTCACGCCCCTGGGCGCGGTCACCCCGACGGTCACCAAGGTGCAGGCCAACGTGACCATCACCGGCCTCAAGGGCAGGTCGGGCTACCTCAAGTGGCACACGTACAACGACGCCACCAAGCTGACCATGAGCGAGGACAGCACCATCAGCTCCCCCGTCCTCAACTGGGACAGCACGGACTGGAAGCCGACCTTCATCGTCCCGACACCGACCGTCCACTGGCAGCTGCAGGTGACGGTGTACGGGCCGGACGGGCAGCAGTTGGCGACGGGGCATTCGAACTTCACGTTCAACTCGTCGACTTCGTCGTGACTTCTTCGTGCCTTCATCGAGACGCCTGAAAGAATCACGGAAAGACCGGTGGGGGCGTCAGCACTCAGTGCTGA
>NZ_JAIXMK010000180.1:0-8056 GCF_020328095.1 Streptomyces sichuanensis | reverse complement strand
CCCCCCCCCCCCACCGGTTTTCTGTGCAGGTGTACGAGGAGAAGGAGACGGAACGGATGAGACGGCCTCAGCGGCGGGGCGGCGGGGCTTCACCGGGCAGGTTCCTGCGGGCGGCAGCGGCGGCAGCCGTCGCCTGTGGGCTGATGACGATGGCGCCGGGGGGCGCGGCCGAGGCCCGGGCGGCCGGCAGCGCGGACTCCGGGTGGACGCGCACATGGGGCACGGCGATGGGCACGGCCGGAGATCCGGACGAGACCAAGGTCTCCGGCCGGCAGACGCTGCGCATGGTGGTGCACACGAGCATCGGCGGCGGCACGGCCCGCATCCACCTCGTGAACACCTTCAGCAAGTCCCCGGTGACCATCGGGCACGCCACCGTGGCACGCCAGTCGGCGGGGGCGACGGCCGCGGGAAAGCCGGTGACGCTGACGTTCGGCGGCAGCGAGCGGACGGTCCTGGCACCCGGGGGGAGCGTGTACAGCGACGCTGCGGCGTTTCCCGTCCGGTCGGACGAGAACCTCCTGGTCAGCATCTACCTGCCGGAGGCGGTGACGTCGGCGCCGTACCACGAGTACACGCGGCAGACGTCGTACGTGTCGGCGCCGGGAGACGGGGCGGACCGCGCGGGAGAGACGGGCGGTGGAAGTTTCGGCAGGCATCCGTACTGGTCCTTCCTGGCGGGCGTCGACGTGACGGCGGCCGAGAGCCGTGGCACGGTGGTGGCCATCGGCGACTCACAGACGGACGGCGGCTGGTCGACGCCCGACACCAACCGCCGCTGGCCGGACGCGTACGCGCGGGCGCTACGGGCGCAAGGCCGGCCGATGGGCGTGGTGAACGCGGGCATTTCGGCCAACCGTCTGCTCGCGGACCACAGCACGAAGCCCTCCATCAAGCCGGTGTACGGGCCGAGCGCGCTGAGCCGCTTCGACCGCGACGTCCTGGCCCAGCCGAACGTCAAGTCCGTCGTGCTCTACGAAGGCATCAACGACATCGCGCTGGACGACGCCAACAGCACCGACCTGATCGCGGGCATCCGGCAGCTGGCGGAGCGCTCCCACCAGGCGGGCCTGACATTCACGGTGGCCACCATCCCACCGTTCAAGGGCGCCAACGACTACTACACCGAAGCGCGGGAGCAGGTGCGCCGGCAGGTCAACGCCTACATCCGCAGCACGCGGGACGTCGACGCGGTGGCCGACTTCGACGCGGCGACGCGCGACCCGCTGGACCCGGCGAAGCTCTTCGCGGCCTACCACGGCACGGGCGACAGGGACGACGCCCTCCACTTCAACGACAACGGCTGCCAGGCCCTGGCCGACGCCCTCGCGGGCGGCGATACGCCGGTGCGCTTCACCCCGAACTTCAGCCAGACCACGGCTGCGGACTTCACGGGCGACGGCGTGGCGGACATCGTGGCCCGCGGCACCGAGGATCTCTACCTGTGGCCCGGAGCCGGAGACGGCACCTTCAGGCGGCCGGTCCAGCTGAAGGCCCGCTGGAACTACACCGAGGCCGCGGCCGGCGACTTCACCGGCGACGGAAAGGCCGACCTCGTGGCCCGCGACGCGAACGCCGATCTCTACCTGTGGGAAGGCACCGGGAACGGCACTCTCGGCGAGCCGAGACGACTGACCGGCGGCTGGAACTTCACCGAGACGACGGCGGGTGACTTCACGGGCGACGGCATCACCGACCTCATCGCCCGCGACGCCAAGGGCGACCTCTCCATGTGGGACGGCAGGCCCGGCGGCGACTTCACCAGACCGCACCTGGTGGAGGCGGGCTGGACCTACACCCAGGCCACGGCGGGCGACTTCACCGGCGACGGAAAACCCGACCTCATCGCCCGCGACGCCAAGGCCGACCTCTACCTCTGGGAGGGCAAGGCCAACGGCGACTTCACCACGCGACGCCTCCTGACGGGCGATTGGACGTACTCCGAGACGGCAGCCGGCACCTTTTACGGCGGCGGCACGTCCCACCTGATCGCCAGGAGTGAGGCGAACGGGGTGCTGAGGGAGTGGGTGAACCGGGGCGGCGGCGATTTCAGCAGGCCGCTGCGGCTCACGGACGGGTGGTGACGGGACCTTCCGCCTGCATGCGAAAGCCTTCCGGCCTTGGGCGCCGGAAGGCTTTCGCGTGGTTCGGCCAGAGGTCACGGACCCGGCTGGGTCACCGCGTGCATGTAGATCGTCCTCATCGGGTCATGCACATCGACAAGAACAGCGAAATGCGCGCCCTTGATCGTCGTGAACGAGTCGTAATACTCGTACTTCCCGGTGGCATCGAGCTTCCAGCCGAAGCGCTTCACGTCGCCACCAGCGAACGGAGGCTCCGTCGGGGACACTTCCCGGCCGTCGATGACACGGGGACCGAAGGGCCATGAGACCGCTTCGCCCGCCTTGACTCCATGATCCGCCAGGTACCGGTTCACGCACTCCTCAGGAGCCCGGAAGCTCAGATTCAGCTTTTCTCCCGGGCGCTTCGACGAGCCGGAGAAGCCGACATCAGTGATGTCGCAGGAAGGGAGCTGGAGACCGTACGACTCCACGACCGACTCCAGCCTCTCGCCTGCCCTGGTCCCCGGGTAAGCCCTCGGGTCCTTCTCCTTGAACGAGCAGGAGACGAGCGCCAGAGCGGAGAGCGCGGACATGGCCACCGCGCCTGCACAGCGTCTTGACCAAGCCCTTCCCGGCAGCGCCAGGAGCCATGCCCGCATGCTTCTTCCCCCTTGTGAAGAGCGACCGACCAGGCAGCATACGCCTAGTCGAGGTGCCCCTTCTTACTACCATGGACATCGAAGTTACGGGCCCGCCCGTACTTCGGTCCTTCGGCAAGGGTGTCCAAGGGGATGTCGAATCCCAGCAGCGGAGCCGATTCTCCGTAGTCGAAATTGTAGCGCTTCCTGAAATCGACCCGGTAGTCGCCGCTCAATTTGACTTTACCGTCACCCACCACTGTCGCCTTGAGATTACCGGACATCCGGTAGTGCACACCGCGGAAGGCGTAGTACAGGTCGCCCCTGTCGAAGGTGTATCCCACCCACCTCGTATCGAGGTTGACCGAGCAAGCAGTACCGACAGCCCCCTTGCACTGCGCGGCCGCATCCCTTTCGTACTGGCCCAGCCGGGAGTTGAACACTTCACGCCAGCCCTTGTCGGAGGTCATCGTCTCCAACTCCTTGGAGTCGAGCATGTAAGTGTCACCCGACTTCCCCAGCCAGTGCTCGTAAAAGGAACAGGAGATGGGGCCGAGCTTCAGACAAGCAGCAATTCTGGCACCACCGAGCGCCGGCGAGACGACAGCCTTCCCGTACAACCGGTCCAAGTAGCCCCTGGCGCTGTTGTACTTGTCCTCACCCTTGGAAAGATCAGGCAGTTCCTTGGAGCCGTTCTTGTCCGTAACGGAGATGCCGTCCTTGGACTTGGCAGCTTCCTTCGCCTGCTTCTCCCACTTCTCGATAGCGATCTTGACCGCATCGGCCGCTGCCTGGGCTGCCCCGTCGGCGTCCTTGCCGGCGGCAACCGCCGACGAGTGTGCCCGGGCGGCCGACTCATAGGCGTCACTCGCATACGCGGATGCCTTGCTGGCCGAGTATTCCGCCCAGTTCGCCGACTCGTTCGCAGCGTGGGCGTCGGCCGCGGCGGAGTTCGCCGCGCTCCGGGCCTGCCTGGCGGATTCTGCCGCCCGAGCGGCCGAGGCATCGGCCTGGTTGGCCGACTCACGGGCACGGTCCGCGTAGCCGGCGGCCTCCTTGGCGGACGCGGCCGCCCTGTCCGCCCACTTCTGGGCCTCCGTGGCCGCGCCCCGTGCGAACTCTGCGGCCTGTGCCGCTGTTGCCGCGTTCTGCCGCGCCAGAGCGGCCGTGCGCTTGGCCTCGGCGACGAGACGCTGCATCGCCGCTACGTGAACGGCCGTTTCGTAGTCCCGCTTGGCTGCCCTGTACTGGCCGAGCGCGACGAATTCGTGCAGCATCTCCGGCGGACCCGACAGCGCGACGTCCGCCGTGGCCTTCATGTGGGCCCCGCCTTCGTTCTTGAGCCTGGCCGCCGTGGCCCGGTCGTCCTCCTCCCGGGCCTTGTACTGGCCCACGCGCAGGAACGTGTCGTACGCCTGCGGCGTGCCTGCGTTGAGCGCAGCGCCACCGGCCGCCTTCACGGCTCGGTCGCCCGACCCGATGATCTTGCCGATCGCGACCCGGTTCTCCTCGGCCTGCGCTGCGTACTGACCGTTCCGCAAGAACTCGTCGATGTCCTTTGCGGATCCGGACAGCGAACCCTCCGCCGCCTTGCGCAGGGCGGCATTGTCGGACTCCGTCATGTGCGCCACTCGCGACCGGTCGTCCTGCTCGGCCGCTACCTGACGGCCTGAGCGCAGCCATGTCTGAACGTCGGCGTCATTACCGGACAACGCGGCCTTGGCCGCCTGCTGGCTCCAGGGTCCACCACGGGTCGTCAGCCGCAGTGCGGCCTTGCGTCCCAGGGCGACGGCCGTCTTCGCCTCCGTGCCCGACGTGACCGCGTCCGCGAGAAGCTTCTTGGTGTCGGCGTCGATCCGTTCGTCTTCCGCCTGGTCCTGCCTGGCCTTCGCCTGCTGCTCCTCGTAGTTCTTGCGAAGTGCCTCTGCCTGCAGAACACCCTTGACCCGGCTCGCCTCCAGCAGCGCGGCCTCGGTCTTGCGCGCGGTCTGCTCGACGTTGGCGGCCTTCTCGGCGGCTTCGGCGGCCTTGTCGGCGGCGGCCGTCGCGGCATTGGAGTGCTGGGTCGCCTTCGTGGCGTCCTTCGCCGCCTGACCTGCGTGCGCTGCAGCCTCGTCGGCGGCCAGAGCGGCCTTGCCGGCGTGTTCCGCAGCGTCACTCGCGGCCTTCCGGGCTTCACGGGCTGCGGCAGCGGCCTCACCGGCCAGTGCTTCGGCCGAGTTGGCCGCAGCATTGGCGGCGTTGGCGGCCCGGCGGGCCCGGTCGGCCGCTGCCCGTGAGCGCGCTGCCTCGGCACCGGCAGCCTGCGAGAGGCCCCCGGCCTCGGCCGCGGCGTCAGCGGCATCAGCCGCATGCGCTCCCGCGCTGGCAGCCGCTCGGGCAGCGTTGACCGCCTCGCCCATCGCCGTCAGTGCGTTGGTGAGGTAGACGATCACGTTGTTGGTCTTCTTGACCACGTCGCGCGCTTCCTCTGCGGCCTGACGCGCCGCAGCGGCCTGACCGGCATCCGCTGCCGCGGCGTTCGCGGACTGGTAGGCACGCGCGGCGGCCTGGCCTGCAGCGGCAGCCAGGGACGCGGCCGCCTGCGCAGCGGTCGCGGCCACGCGTGCCGCCACATGCGCCTCGTTGGCCGCGTCGATGGCGGTCTGGGCCGCCTCAGCCGCGTCATTGGCGGCGTCGGCCGCCCGTCCTGCCCAGGTGGACGCCCTGTCCGCCGAGTCCTTGGCCTTCTTGGTCTCGTCAGCAGCGCGCAGCGCAGCGGCCTTGGCCTGCTTCGCCGCAGCCACTGCACGGGCCGAGGACTCCTTCGCCGCCTCGGTCTCCTGCGCGGCCTTCTTCCCGGCGGTCGAGGCTGCTTCCACCAGCTGACTGAGCGTCATGCGCTCCTGGTCCCGGGCACGCGCGACGAACTGGCCGTAGTCCACGAACTCCGCGACGTCCTTGGGCGTGCCGTTGAGCGCATCGCTCGCGGCCTTCTTGACCTGGGGGCCGCCGGTGGCCATAAGGGTCCCGGCCTCGACGCGGTCGTCCTCCTCCTTGGCCTTGAAGCGCTTTTCCAGGACGAAGTTTTGCAGCGCCTCGGCGGTGCGGGCGTTGAGCGCCTGCTGGCCGGCGGATTTGACCGCCGAACCGCCCGAGTCCATGAGGGTCGCCACGGTGGCGCGGAGATCTTCCTCCCACGGAGCCTTCCAGCCGGAGTCCAGGAACTTCCGCAGGTCCTCCGGGGTACCGCCGTCCAGAGCCTTCTGGGCAGCCTCCCGGACTCCCTTACCGCTCTCCCCCAGCAGCTGGCCGACCTCTACCCGGTCGTCCTCCGCCTCGACGGCCTTCCTGCCGTTGCTCAGGAATTCCTTCACCTGCTCGTCCGTGCCGAGCAGGGCCTTCTCCGCTGCGGCCTTGGTGGCCGGGCCGCCGTTGCACCACAGTTCCAGGACCTGGGCCCGGTCACTCGGCGTCTGGGACGTGGTATCGGCCAGGGCCGGATTCGCCCCCAGGACCGACGTGGTCAATACCCCCGTTGCGAGCACGAGGGCCGTGGATATCAGGCCCTGCGAGCGCGCTCGCGTCGCACGTGGCGACGGTCTTCTCTTGTTGATCATATCCCCTCAAAATACTGAGCAGGGCTGGTGAGACCCCGCCGCACTGCGGCACTTGCCCCAGCACGTGCATGATCGTATGCGACTGACCTATATCGATCGCCTTCTTCCCCGGGCCGCTGCAGCGCCTGGGACGGCAAGGCGGAGCGCCGGAGCCGAGCGAATTGATCATGGCTTTGCGCCCACACGCCGACGTCTGAGCAGCACAAACAAACCGGTGAACCGGTCTCCTCCCGGAAGAGGGGCCCGAAGGCAGCAAGTCACACGATGCCATGAGAAAGCGGTGAAGGAGGAGTCGAATGCGGCAGGATCAGCCAGACGCCACCTTGGCGGTACGTGAGTGCATCTGACAGCACTTCACCCCCGCTTTCAGGACATCCCCGGCAGGTGATATCAATAGTGCGCCGGTCCGAGCGCAGGGGGCAGTTGATGCGCCATGAGGCCAGGCAAAGGTGACTGGGGGGGTCCGACCGAACCAAACCCGGTTCCTTGCCGGACGGGCACACGTGCGCATGCACACCGCGTGCGTGTCTTTTCTTCATTGCTTTTCTCACGAGGTCAAGGAACCGTACCGATGAGGCTGTTCTCCCGTCTGCTTGCCCTGGGCGTCATCGCTGCCACCACAGCAGTGACCGGCTCCGCCACCGCGGTGGCGGCGGACAACCCGCCCAGTGGGGTCGAGGACTTCGCATACCCGCAGGCCGACAAGATCTTTAAGGAGCGTGGCATCAAGCTGAAGCGCGGTGACGGGCACATCACGCTCGCCGCCTGCGACAGCCGCCCCGGCCTCATCGAGGTCTGGGCGCGTGGCATGAACGAGATCGACAAGGTCGGCAAGGGCCGGTTCTGCTTCCGCGCCACCGGAAAGACGGGCTACCTGAGCCTGGAGCTGCCGAGCGTCTACCTGGCAAAGGGCAACGACTACAGCACCGACCTCAACATGGTCACGGCCAACGACTCGAAGTCCTTCGCCCTGGAGAAGAACAACTGGACGTCGGTGGGGGAGACCAAGGACCCGGAGCACCGCCAGTTCGACCTGCTGGAAATCATCACCTCGAAGTAACAGGCGACTCCACGTCCCGGGGAACACCCTTCGGTGTTCCGGCCATTCTCCAAAGCTCTTAAGGAAAAACATTGTCTGGCAAGGGTTCCCGCCCCGCGTGGATAGCAGCGCTCCTCGCGACCTCCGTCGTCGCAGGCGCCATGGCCGCCACCCCTGCGTTCGCCGTCGTCGGTGACGAGGCCAAGGACGGTCAGTACCGGTTCACCGCGAAGATCGACATCGGTGGCGACGCGCACGGCCCGCAGCGCACGTGCACCGGCGCCCTCGTGGAGAGCCAGTGGGTGCTCACCGCGGCCAGTTGCTTCGCCGACAACCCGTCCGACGGCTTCCGCATCACCGGTGGTGCGCCGAAGCAGCCGACCACCGTCACCGTCGGCCGCACCGACCTCACCCGCGAGACCGGCACCACGGTCAAGGCCGTCGAGCTCGTCCCGCGCGGTGACCGCGACCTGGTCATGGTCAAGCTGGAGAAGTCCGTCGCGGACATCACCCCCGTGCCGCTGAGCAGGATGGAGCCCAAGCAGGGCGACGAGCTGCGCGTCACCGGCTACGGCCGCACCAAGGACGAGTGGGCGCCCGAGCGCCTGCACACCGCGGCGTTCGGCGTCGACGCCGTCTCGGCCGGGACGGTCGGCCTCGCCGGCAAGTCCGCCGACGCCGGCCTGTGCAAGGGCGACACCGGTGGCCCGGCCTTCC
>NZ_JAIXMK010000018.1:0-130403 GCF_020328095.1 Streptomyces sichuanensis | reverse complement strand
GTCCTGGTCGAGGACCCAGACGGTGGTGATGGCAATTCCCTTGATCATGATGCGCTCCATGGCGGTGGTCCGGTGCGCCGGTGTTTCGGTGTGCTTGCCGCACGACCACCGTAGGCACGGCCGCCGCCACTCGGCTTCCTGAAGGACCCCGGGGAACACGACGAAGCCGGCGCACCGCCGTGAGGCGGTGCGCCGGCTTCTTGGCGCCGAATGCCAGGCCGGATGTCAGGCCGGATGTCAGGCCGAACGTCAGAGGGACTCGCCGTGGGCCTTCAGGAAGGCGACGGGCTCGACGGCGGTGCCGTAGTTCGGGGTGGTGCGGATCTCGAAGTGCAGGTGGGGACCGGAGGAGTTACCGGTGGAGCCGGACAGGCCGATCAGCTGGCCGGTGGTCACGGTCTGGCCGACCGAGACCTTCACCTGCGACAGGTGGGCGTACTGCGAATACGTGTTGTCGCTGTGCTTGATCACGATGGCGTTGCCGTACGCCGGACCGTCACCGCCGCCGTTCGGGCCGGCCTTGACGACCGTACCGCCGTGCACGGACTTCACGGCCGTGCCGGTGCCGACGACCAGGTCCTGGCCGCTGTGCTTGGCGGCCCACATCTTGCCGGAGATGCCGAAGGGCTGGCCGACCTGGTAGCCCTCGACCGGGGCGACCCAGGCGTCGGCGCGCTTGCGCGAAGCCTCGGCCTGCTTGCGGGCGTCCTCGGCACGCTTGGCGGCATCCCGCTTGGCCTGCTCGGCAGCGGCCTGCTTCTCCTGCTTCACCTTCTCCGCCACCTTCAGCTGGGTGGCGGCCTGCGCGTTCAGCGCGTCGTCCAGAGCGGCGACGGAAGCGAACGCGGGGAACCCGCCGACAGCAGCCGTGGTGTCGGCAGCGAGCGCGACCCCGGAACCGAGTGCGACCGAGGCACCGAGACCGGCGGCCACGAGGCCGGCGACGCGGGCACGAAGGACGGTCTTGCTCGTGTTACGGAAAGCGGTGCGCTTCGACATACGGATAAACCTCCAGGAAGGAACAGGTCCCGACCGCTGGCCGGGATCGCCATACCTTGGTAACCAGCGCTTCCCGGCCTTGCCAAGCAGCCCATTTACTAGCGCACGCCGTAGCCGGGGAAAGAATTCGGGAACGACAAAAGCCGCCCCTTCCCTGCAATTCCGGGGAAATCCCCGAGATCGACTTTTCCGCTATCGGGCGTAGTAGCCGCGGAATGCCCTGTGCGCCATGTCACCGCGGAGGCCCGTCCGGACCCCGCATTCCGGGGTCGGAGACCCAAGATCGGCGGTACGCTCCGGACGGCAGATGCATACGCACCGTGCGGGGGGTCTCGCAGTGAGCAACGATTTCGGGGACTTCGGGGACATAGAGCTGGCGGAGGCGGTACGGGCGATCCGCTCGGGCCTGACCAGCGCGGCGGCCGCCGGGGCCGGGGAGGACCTGGCGTTCGACGTCGGCGACATCGCGCTGGAGTTCACGGTCGAGCTGCGCCGCGACGCGAAGGCGGGCGGCAAGGTGAAGGCATGGATCGCCGAGGCGGGCGCGGAGGGGGCGCGCGGTTCCGCCCGTACGCACAAGGTCGCCTTCACCCTGACCCCGAAGGACCGGCACACCGGCGAGGGCTGGAAGGTCGGCAACGACCGGCCGGCGGGGATTTCGGGGTTCGGCTCTGCCGGCACCCAGCAGTGAGTACGCGCATCCGGTCGGTGGAAGACCGCCTGGTGGCTGTCCTCGGGGCCCGTCAGGGCAGCGGGGTGCTCCTGACGCAACGGCTGGTGCTGACGGCCTCGCACGTGCTCGGGCGGGAGGTGTTCGCGGGCGTGGCCGTCCCCGGCCGGGGCTCTCCCGTGACGTGCACCGTCATCTGGTCCGGGCATCCCCGGAACTGCGACGCCGCCCTCCTGCTCGCCGAACGCGACCTCGTGCCGACCGGCAGCCTGCCGAAGCTGCGCTGGGGCGCTCTCACAGAAAACCAGGCGGTGCCCGGCTGTCAGGTGCTGGGCTTCCCGCGGGTCCAGCGATTCGCAGCGAACGAGCTCGAAGCGGTGCAGGTTCTGGGTGCCCTCACCCCCCTGTCGGGCCGGTTGCGCGGCCGCTACGTACTGCACAGTGACCACCACCCGCCGCATCCGGTGCCCGATGGCTCCCCCTGGGCGGGCCTGTCGGGCGGGCCCCTCTTCGCGGGCCCCGTACTCATCGGCATCGCGACGGAGGACCCCGCCGGCTGGGATTCCTCCGTCATCGACGCCGTGCCCCTGAGCGCCCTGCACGGCAACAGCAGCTTCGCCGTCGCTCTGGAACGCCACTGGCCGGACGCACCCGTGCTGGAACATCTGGCGACGGCTGATCCCGCCGACCTCGCCCACGAGACGCGCTACGCCAAGGCGGTCAAGGCCCGCTACAGCCGCATGGAGGTCTTCGGCCTCGACGATCTCGGTACGAACGAGAACAGCTGGGACCTGGACACCGCGTACCTGAGCCTGGAAGCACTGGCGCCCGGCGTCCACGGCCAGGAGAGTGCCTACCTCCGGCCCGAGCGGCAGCGCATCGAGGAAGTCCTGGCCTCACGGCCGAGGAGCGTCCTGCGGGGCGAGGCGGGTGCCGGGAAGACGACGCTGGTGTGGTGGCTGGCCTCCCATGCCGTCTGCCGGACCATGCCGAGGGAGCTCAAGGCCCTCGACGGGCTGATCCCCTTCGTGATCCCCATGCGCAGCCTGACCGCCCAAGGCATCACCACGCCCACCCCGGCCCAGCTCCCCACCATCGCCCAGCTCCAAGTGGACGAGGCTCCCAGCGGCTGGGCGGGCCGTGTCCTCGAAGCAGGCCGGGCCCTGCTCCTCGTCGACGGCTTGGACGAGCTGCCGCAGGCCGAGCGCGGCCCCGCGCGCAGATGGCTCGCCGATCTGCTGCGGATGTATCCGGACACGCGCTGTCTGGTGACCGTACGACCGCTCGCCGTCAAGAACTCCTGGCTCGCATCCGAGGGCTTCGAGGAGCTCCAGCTCCTGCCCATGAGCAACAACGACATCCAGTCGTTCGTCGCCGCCTGGCACAAGGCAGCCCGCCTGGAGTGCGACGGGTACGCCGACGAACTGCGAGCAGAGCGTGAGCGCACGCGACTCACCGGACTCGAAAGAGATCTCTCGCAGGAGTTCCGGCGCAACGCCGGTCTGCGCGACCTGGCCCGCACACCGCTCCTGTGCGCAGTGATCTGCGCCCTGCACCGCCGGCGCAGCGGTCTGCTGCCGCGCACGCGCTGGCATCTGTACGAGGCCGCGCTTGCCATGCTGCTCGGCAACCGGGACGCGTATCGCCGCGTCGGTAGCCCCGAGGGCATAGCGCTGGACGTCGAGGACAGCCAGCAGCTCCTGCAACGGATCGCCGTGTGGCTCGTCCGCAATGGGCGTGCCGAGCTCTCGCACGAGCAGGCGGTCCGCCAGTTGGAGTCGGCGATGCGGGGCCTGCGAAAGGTCCGGGAGCAGGGCACGGCAGAACAGATCCTGACGCATTTGCTCAATCGCAGCGGACTTCTGCAGGAGCGCGCGGTGGATTCCCTTCAGTTCATCCACCGAACTTTCCAGGACTACCTCGCTGCAAAGGAATTCCAGGACAGCGACAGCCTCTACGAACTGCTGTCCCATGCGACGGAGGAACAGTGGCAGGACGTCATACGCCTGGTCATCGGCCACTGCGGGCGCAAAGAGGTCAAGCAGATCATCGCCGGACTCATCGCCGATGGCGATGTCGCCCCCACCCGGGCGGCGCAGTGGCCACTGCGCACGCTGGCAGCCGAGTGCGCCGCAGGCGCGGCATACCTCGATGACAACCAGCACGACGCGGTGTGGGACGGGCTGGCGGGCCTCGGCGCACCGAGGAGCGAGCTGGAAGCAAAACAGCTCGCCTCTCTCGGCCCGGACGTTCTTCGCATCCTCCCCGGGCCGGAAGGACTCTCGGACACGGAAGTCCGATATGTGGCAGACGTCCTGGCTTCCTTGGGGCCCATGGCCATCCCGCTCCTGCGCGAGTACGGGCAGCACGACTCCGAGGGCGTCCGGTCACGCGTGGTGGATGCCTGGCCACGCATGGATGCACTTACCTATGCGAGCGAGGTCCTCTCGCGGATGCGGCTCGATGACCTCGTGGTCGTGGCGGCGACGTCCGAACAACTCGGCCACCTTCACCGTCTGGGACCCATCCGTCACCTCGTCGTACGGGGGAACCACGCATCGCGCCGACTCGGTCAGGCGCTGGAACGGTGCGGCTTCGGTTCGCTGACGCTCCTCCACAACGAGGCCCTGACGGATGTGGGCTTTCTCCGTGAGCACCCACGGCTCAAGGTGCTATCGATCACTGGATGCCCACAGCTGCGCGACATTTCCGCCCTGGCGGGCTCAGAGGTGAGCCACCTGAAGCTCGATGCACAGGGCCTTTCCTTCGAATCCCTGACCCTCGTGTCCGGCCTTTCGGGCCTGACCTCTCTCACGCTTGAGGGCCTGCCGCACGACACTCTTCCCCCGGCGCACAGCGGTGTTCAGGAGCTCTCGATTTCCCAGGGGCCGCGGCCACTGCGGCTGCATGGCGTCGGCGCTTGGGAGGAACTCGCCGAACTGGAGCTGGACGGCCCCCTGGCATCGTCCGGCGAACTGAGCCGTCTGGCCGACTGTCCGAAGCTGCACACAGTCGATCTGACCTTGTCGGACATCAGCGAGCTGGAGGCCGTGCAACCCCTGGAGGGCGTGAGCGCTGTGTCTCTGACGCTCACGGAAGGAAGCCTTGTGGACTCCACCGTCTTTCGCGTCTTCCCCCACGTCGACCTGCTGCAGCTTCAGGGCAGCAGACGCATCGGTCACCTGCGTCTGGATTTCACCGGCGATCCGGCGCCTTCGACGTTCCCGCTGGAGATCTTCGCGTACACCGCCTGCAAGGACGTGCGCGGCCTGGAACGCTTCGACGGCAAGGTCGAACTTCGCGACGAATACGTGTGGGCCCCCAACGCGCAGGCGGCCCCGGAACCGTGATCACACGGTACCGGGGCCGCCGTACTGCTCTACCGCTCGGTGAGCGTTACGCGTCCTTCGAGAGGTTCGGGCCCGCGCCACCGGCGGCGGACTCGACCGGCGGGGTGTCGGGCAGGGCCGACTTCTCCTCGCCGCGGAAGGTGAACTTCTTCTCCTCGCCTTCGCCCTCCGTGCCGACGACCACGATGTGGCCCGGACGGAGCTCGCCGAAGAGGATCTTCTCGGACAGGATGTCCTCGATCTCGCGCTGGATGGTGCGGCGCAGCGGGCGGGCGCCCAGGATCGGGTCGTAGCCCTTCTTCGCCAGGAGCTGCTTGGCGTCCGCGCTGAGCTCGATGCCCATGTCGCGGTCCTTCAGGCGCTCGTCCACCTTGGCGATCATCAGGTCGACGATCTGGATGATGTCTTCCTGCGAGAGCTGGTGGAAGACCACCGTGTCGTCGACACGGTTGAGGAACTCGGGCCGGAAGTGCTGCTTGAGCTCTTCGTTGACCTTCGCCTTCATCCGCTCGTACCCGGTCTTGACGTCGCCCTGGGCGGCGAAGCCCAGGTTGAAGCCCTTGGAGATGTCCCGGGTGCCGAGGTTCGTCGTCATGATGATGACGGTGTTCTTGAAATCGACCACGCGGCCCTGGGAATCGGTCAGGCGACCGTCCTCCAGGATCTGCAGCAGCGAGTTGAAGATATCCGGGTGGGCCTTCTCGACCTCGTCGAAGAGGACCACGGAGAACGGCTTGCGGCGCACCTTCTCGGTGAGCTGGCCGCCCTCTTCGTAGCCGACGTATCCGGGCGGGGAGCCGAACAGACGCGAGACGGTGTGCTTCTCGCTGAACTCCGACATGTCGAGGGAGATCAGCGCGTCCTCGTCGCCGAAGAGGAATTCGGCGAGCGTCTTGGACAGCTCGGTCTTACCGACGCCCGACGGGCCGGCGAAGATGAACGATCCGCCGGGGCGCTTCGGGTCCTTGAGGCCCGCACGGGTGCGCCGGATGGCCTGGGAGAGCGCCTTGATGGCGTCCTTCTGGCCGATGACGCGCTTGTGCAGCTCGTCCTCCATGCGCAGCAGGCGGGAGGACTCCTCCTCGGTCAGCTTGAAGACCGGGATGCCGGTGGCGGTGGCGAGGACCTCGGCGATCAGGTCGCCGTCGACCTCGGCGACGACGTCCATGTCGCCGGCCTTCCACTCCTTCTCCCGCTTGGCCTTGGCGGCCAGGAGCTGCTTCTCCTTGTCGCGGAGGGAGGCGGCCTTCTCGAAGTCCTGCGAGTCGATCGCGGACTCCTTCTCGCGGCGCACGTCGGCGATCTTCTCGTCGAACTCGCGGAGGTCCGGCGGCGCGGTCATCCGGCGGATGCGCATCCGGGAGCCGGCCTCGTCGATCAGGTCGATCGCCTTGTCCGGCAGGAAGCGGTCGGAGATGTAGCGGTCGGCGAGCGTGGCGGCCTGGACCAGCGCCTCGTCGGTGATGGAGACGCGGTGGTGGGCCTCGTAGCGGTCGCGCAGACCCTTGAGGATCTCGATCGTGTGCGGCAGCGACGGCTCGGCGACCTGGATGGGCTGGAAGCGGCGCTCCAGCGCTGCGTCCTTCTCCAGGTGCTTGCGGTACTCGTCGAGCGTGGTGGCACCGATGGTCTGCAGCTCACCACGGGCCAGCATCGGCTTGAGGATCGAGGCGGCGTCGATGGCGCCCTCGGCGGCACCCGCACCGACCAGGGTGTGGAGCTCGTCGATGAACAGGATGATGTCGCCGCGGGTGCGGATCTCCTTGAGGACCTTCTTCAGGCGCTCTTCGAAGTCACCGCGGTAGCGGGAGCCGGCAACCAGGGCGCCAAGGTCGAGGGTGTAGAGGTGCTTGTCCTTGAGGGTCTCGGGCACCTCGCCCTTGACGATGGCCTGGGCCAGGCCCTCGACGACGGCGGTCTTGCCGACGCCGGGCTCGCCGATGAGGACCGGGTTGTTCTTGGTGCGGCGGGACAGCACCTGCATGACCCGCTCGATCTCCTTCTCGCGCCCGATGACCGGGTCGAGCTTGGATTCGCGGGCGGCCTGCGTGAGGTTGCGGCCGAACTGGTCCAGCACGAGCGACGTCGAGGGGGTGCCCTCGGCGGGGCCACCGGCCGTGGCGGCTTCCTTGCCCTGGTAGCCGGAGAGCAGCTGGATGACCTGCTGCCGGACCCGGTTGAGGTCGGCGCCCAGCTTGACCAGGACCTGGGCGGCGACGCCCTCGCCCTCACGGATCAGGCCGAGCAGGATGTGCTCCGTGCCGATGTAGTTGTGGCCCAGCTGAAGGGCCTCGCGGAGCGAGAGCTCCAGCACCTTCTTGGCACGGGGGGTGAAGGGGATGTGACCGGACGGCGCCTGCTGGCCCTGTCCGATGATCTCCTCCACCTGCTGGCGGACAGCCTCAAGCGAAATCCCGAGGCTCTCCAGGGCCTTAGCGGCGACACCCTCACCCTCGTGGATCAGCCCCAGGAGGATGTGCTCGGTGCCGATGTAGTTGTGGTTGAGCATCCGGGCTTCTTCCTGAGCCAGGACGACAACCCGCCGCGCGCGGTCGGTGAACCTCTCGAACATCGTTAATCGCTCCTCAGAGCGGTCAGGCAGTTAGGGGTCGGTCCCCTCCCTGTCCTTCCGCATGCTAGTCCCGTGGGACGGGACAGCTCATTCCAACTGCCGACATCCGTCCGGATCACCCCCGCGTCGGCGGGGAAAGCTGCTGCCGAACAGCCGACATCTCCTCCAACCCGATGGTGGGAGACGATGTTCCCGCAGGCCAGGCATATACGCCCACCACCACTACGCCCACGGCGAACGCCCGCGTGCCCCGACACGCCCGCCCGTGGTCCCGCCACCACCCCCGGTGACGCGCCACTGGGCCCGCTATATCGCCTCTTCCCACGGGGAAGGTCCTACCCGTAGGCACCGGCACTCCATGCGGCGCGGGGACTTTCCCTCCGCTACGGGCGAACACCCTCGCGCCACCAGGAGCCCCTGTGCGCCCCTGACGTCTTATACGGAGCGTGCCCAACTATCAACGGTGCGTAACCTCTTGGGTTTTCCACAGTTGCACCGTTCATGACGGTAGCCCTCCCGTGCCCGTGCCGCCCCTCGGGCGATCCGACCCCGCCCGGGGACCAGCCCCGGGGCCCGCACCCGTGGCGCCGGTGGCGCCAGTGGTACGAGTGCGTCCTCGGCTGGCCGACCGCGCCGACCGCCTACCGGCGGCCGCCGGAGCTGATCACCGGGGTGCGGTTCGACGCGCTGGGGATGCCGGCCGAGGCGGGTTTCGCCGTGCTCGACCGGGTGGCCGCCACCGGGCCGGTCGCACTGGACGGCCGCACCCGGACGATGTGGTTCCTGACCGCCGCGGGCAGCGCCGACGAGCTGCCCGGCCTGCTGGGCTGGCTGGAGTGGGGCGGCGTGGCCCTGGAGCTGACCGCACGGGGCGCGGGCGGCCGGATCGTGGCGCCGGAGCCGCTGGACGGGGCCTCCTGGCCACAGACGGGCGACGGCGGGCCCGGCGGAGGTCGCGGAGCGTCGCGGGCGTCACGGGGACGCTACGGCCCCCAGGAGTCCGTGGGGCCCGTGGAGGCCGTGTGGCTGCGGCCGCCGGAGCCGGGGCGCGACGTGGAGTCCACGCTGCCGGTGGCCGGCCTCGGGGGCGACGGCGGCGCCCCCGATCTCGTACGGCTGGTGGGCGCGGCGGCCACCGAGTGCCACCGGGCCCGGCTGCTGCGCGCCGGCGGGGCGCGCAGGGATCAGCCGCCGGGGAGTCGGCCGGGAGGGCCGGGGGATCGGGCGAGAGATCCCGCAGGTGATCAGGCGTTGGCCTTCTCGTACGCCTCACGGATGTCGGCGGGGACGCGGCCGCGGTCGTTCACGTTGTAGCCGTTCTCCTTGGCCCACGCGCGGATCTTCGCGGTGTCGGGGCTTCCGGCGACGGCGGCACCGGCACGGGCCTTCCCGCGGCCGCCGGTGGCGCGGCCACCCGTGCGACGGGCCGACTTCACGTAGTCCGCGAGCGCCTCGCGCAGCTTGTCCGCGTTGGCCGTGGTGAGGTCGATCTCGTAGGACTTGCCGTCCAGGGCGAACGTGACCGTCTCGTCGGCCTCGCCGCCGTCGAGGTCATCGACAAGAAGGACCTGAACCTTCTGCGCCACGGGGGATTCCTTTCATCAGCGGAAAAGAGATTACGGAGGAATAGCAAACCGCCTTTCCCGGAAAAACACAAACCCCCCGGGAAGGTTCAGTCGGCCTTCAGCATGGGAACGATGGCTTCCGGGCCTGCACGATAGGGGCGCGATTCGGACATAGGGACCGCGCTCACAGATGCAGAAGCATCCGGCTGTTGCCAAGGGTGTTCGGCTTCACTCGTTCGAGACCCAGGAACTCGGCAACGCCCTCGTCATAGGAACGCAGCAGCTCGCTGTAGACATCCCCGTCGACGGGGGTCTCTCCGATCTCCACGAAGCCGTGCTTCGTGAAGAAGTCGACTTCGAAGGTGAGGCAGAAAATGCGCCGCACCCCCAGCCAGCGTGCGGTCTGCAGCAGCTTGTCCAGTACCAGGTGGCCGATGCCACCGCCCTTGACGTCGGGGTCCACGGCGAGAGTGCGTACCTCCGCGAGGTCTTCCCACATCACGTGCAGCGCGCCGCATCCGATGACGGTACCGTCCTCGTCCCGCTCGGCGACCCAGAACTCCTGGATGTCCTCGTAAAGCGTCACCGTGGCTTTGTCGAGCAGGATGCGGTCGCGGGCGTAGGCGTTGATGAGCCGGCGGAGCGCGGGCACATCGCTGGTGCGGGCCCTGCGGACGGTGACGACTTTAGTGAGAGCGGACATGTCCGGACGCTATCGCCCCGGCGCTCCCTGGGGGTCGTCGGGCCCGTCGAGTTGCGCGACGCGGATGGCGTCACGGAGGGCCTCGCGTTGTTCGGCCGACATCATGCCGAAGAAGGCGACGAGGGCGGCCGCGGGGTTGTCGCTGAGGGACCATGCCTCGTTCATCAGTGCGGCCGAGTAGGCGGCCCGGTTGGAGACCGCCTCATATCGATAGGCGCGGCCTTCGGCTTCCCGCCGCAGCCAGCCCTTCTGATACAGGTTGTCCATTACGGTCATCACAGTGGTGTACGCGATGGACCGTTCCTGCTGAAGGTCTTCCAGGACTTCCCGAACGGTGACAGGTCGGTTCCACTCCCACACGCGCGTCATCACGGCGTCTTCCAGTTCACCCAGGCGTCGAACCACACGCGAATAATAGTGGGAGATGTCTTGAATGCCGGTTTATCGGCGCGCCCCGGCGCGGGCAAATCCCGGCCTCGAACCGATGACGGAACCGGCGGTGAAACGGCCGCGGGACGGGAGCCGGCGGGCGCGGCAAAAAGGGCGCACGCTCCGAGTAAATGCGCTCGGTTCGTACGCCCGGGCCGGGGCCGGCTCACGCGCCGGGCCCCGGGGAAGTGCCGTCGTCTCAGGCCCCGGCGGGCTTCGCCGTCTGCTCGGCGGCTTCGGCGCGGGCCAGTGCGGCGTCCACGAGGGCGTCCTCCTTGGCCTTGTTCGCACCGCCCTGGCTCTTGACGATCGTCACGACCAGTGCGGTGAAGGCCACCGCCATCACCACGGGCGGGACCAGCGCGGCGACATAGTCCATGGCCGTCGGCTCCTTCTGGATCGGGGATTGTGCCGTATTCGAGCGACCCGCCCAGATTACGCGCCCGCCTCCGTCCCGGACCGGCCGGGTCAGGCGGGCCGGGCGGCGGTGAGACCCCGGGCGGCCGACGGCTGCGCGGGCTTGCGGCGGGGCGGGAAGACCTCGCCGGGCGTGGGGATGGGCCGCTCCGGGCGGGGCGACGACGGCTTCGGCTTGGGCTGCGGCGCGGCTGGGGGCTGCGCGGGCTTGTCGCCAGGCTTCGGGTCCGGCCCGGCGGTGCAGCCGCCCGGCAGGGCCATCAGGCGCGTGCGCGCCGGCTCAGGACGGCCCGCCTCGGGACGATCCGTCTCGGGACGGCCCGGCTCGGAACGGCCCGCCTCGGAGCAGCCCGCCTCGGAGCAGCCCGGCTCGGAACGGCCCGCCTCGGGACGGCCCGGCTCGGGACGATCCGCCTCGGGACGGCCCGCCTCGGAACGACCCGCCTCGGAACGACCCGCCTCGAAGTGGCCCGCCTCACGACGGCCCGCCTCCGGACGGTCCGTGGGAGCGGCGTCGGCCGCCCGGGCGGCGAGCCTGGCCCGTGCCGCCTGCTCGGCCAGGTGCTCGCAGCGCGCCAGCAGGGCGCGGCGCCGGCCCGCCTCGGCCCCCTCGCCCACCGTCGGCCCGCACAGCGAGCGCAGTGCGGCGAGATCGTCGGCCCCCGGCCGGTAGCCGTCGGCGAGCGCGTCGCGCAGCCGCTGCACATAGCCGGACGCGGCGCCGGGCAGCGCCTCGCGGTGGCGGACGAGGTCGGTGAGCAGGAAGGCGCGCAACCGGGCGCCCTCCCTCCCGGCCTCGTCCACGGCCCGTGCGAGCCGCAGACAGGCCCGTACCTCCGCCTCCCGGGCGGGGCCGGGCCGGGAGGGAACGGACTCGGGCCGGACTGCGATGTCGAGGGCACGACGCAGCACGCGCAGCTCGTCCGCGCTGAACGCCATGCCGCCGCGGGATCCATAGGGCGTGGGCATGGGCCGACTTTAAGTGCTAAGCGGACAAAATTCGCTCAGCCCGCAATACCGGGCGCGGCGCCGGGGTCGCAGCCGGATTCCCGCGGCCCGCCCTCAGTCCTCGCGGCGGCGCAGTCCCAGGGCGATGGCTCCGGCCGACAGGGCGGTGCCGGAGGTGGTGGCGAGGAGGAGGGTGCCGGACAGGGCGGCGGCCGGGTGGCTGCGGGGGGTGGGGGCGGTGTCCGTCACCTCCACGCGGATGGGCGCGGAGTCGTTGGCCGGATCCGGGTCGGGGTCCGGGTCGCCGTCGGGGTCGACGACGCGCACCCAGCCCTCGGCGTCCTCGACCTTCTCGTCGATGCGGACGCGGAAGCGCAGCGTCTCCCGGTCGCCCGCCGCGAAGTTCTCGCCGATGGTGCACAGGTACGTGCCGCTGTGACCGGCGCTCTCGGCGCACCGCTGCCCGCCGTCGCGGGCCGGGTCCGGGGCCGCGGCGGAGACGATGGTGGTGCCCTCCGGGGCCGTGACCTCGTACGCCCGGCCTCCGGTGGCGGCCGGGCCGGGCCCGGCGTTGCGCACGCCGAGTTCGACGTCGACGGTCTCGCCGAGGTGGCCGGCGACGGGGTGCGCGATGGCCTGGTAGTCGGCGGCGCGCGGGGCGGCCTGCCCGGCGTGGGCCTGAGCGGCCGTCAGGCCGAGGCCGGCCATCAGTAAGGCGGCGGCGGTGGCCGCCCGTTGCCGTATTCGTTTCATGCCCATCCGCCTCAGTCCCCATCGACCGCCCGGTCACGCCTGACAGCTGTCAGGACACCTTCGGCCGCGGGTTGGTTGCCCGGGGGCGGGGGAAAAGGATCTCCCCCGCTGCAACGGGTCAGCTTCGGGCCACGTTCCGCTCGTACACCAGCCGCAGGCCGATCAGCGTCAGCCACGGCTCGTGCTCGTCGATGACGCTGGCCTCGCCGAGCACCAGCGGCGCCAGGCCGCCGGTGGCGATGACGGTGACGTCGTCGGGGTCGTCCGCCAGCTCGCGGGCCATGCGGCCCACGACGCCGTCGACCTGGCCGGCGAAGCCGTAGAGGATGCCGGACTGCATGGCCTCGACGGTGTTCTTGCCGATGACGCTGCGCGGACGCGCGATCTCGATCTTGCGGAGCTGGGCGCCGCGGACGCCGAGCGCCTCGGTCGAGATCTCGATGCCGGGGGCGATGACGCCGCCGACGTACTCGCCGCGCGCGCTGACCGCGTCGAACGTGGTCGCCGTGCCGAAGTCGACGACCACGCACGGCCCGCCGTACAGCTCGACGGCCGCGACCGCGTTGATGATGCGGTCCGCGCCGACCTCCTTGGGGTTGTCCATGAGGATCGGCACGCCGGTCTTCACGCCGGGCTCGACGAGGATCGCGGGCACGTCGCCGTAGTAGCGGCGGGTCACTTCGCGCATCTCGTGCAGCACGGACGGCACGGTCGAGCAGATGCAGATGCCCTCGATGCCGTCGCCCAGCTCGTCGCCGAGCAGCGGGTGGCGGCCCATCAGCCCCTGCAGCAGCACGGCCAGTTCGTCCGCGGTGCGGCGCGGGTCGGTGGAGATGCGCCAGTGCTCGACGATGTCCTCGCCGTCGAACAGGCCGAGGACGGTCTGGGTGTTGCCGACGTCGATGGTGAGCAGCATCAGGGGGTCTCCTCGCGGAGGTCCAGGCCGATGTCCAGGATCGGGGAGGAGTGCGTGAGCGCGCCGACGGCCAGGTAGTCGACGCCGGTCTCGGCGTAGGTACGGGCGTTGGCCAGCGTCAGGCGGCCCGAGGACTCCAGCCGTGCCCGGCCGGCGACGAGGGCGACGGCCTCGCGGGTCTGCTCGGGGGTGAAGTTGTCGAGCAGGATGAGGTCGGCGCCCGCGTCGAGGACCGGCTCGATCTGGTCGATGCGGTCCACCTCGACCTCGATCGGCACGTCCGGGAACTCCTGGCGCACGGCCTTGAACGCCTGGGCGACGCCGCCGGCGGCGATGACGTGGTTGTCCTTGACCAGCGCCGCGTCCGACAGCGACATGCGGTGGTTGACGCCGCCGCCGCAACGGACCGCGTACTTCTCCAGCGCCCGCAGGCCGACCGTGGTCTTGCGGGTGTCGCGGACCGCCGCCCCGGTGCCCTCCAGCTCGTCCGCCCAGGCGCGGGTGGCGGTGGCGATGCCGGACAGGTGGCACAGGATGTTGAGCATGCTGCGCTCGCCGGTGAGCAGGTCGCGGGTGAGGGTGCGAACGGACAGCAGCTTCTGCCCGGCCTCGACGCGGTCGCCGTCCTCGACGTGCCGCTCGACCTCGAACTCGTCGGTGCACACCACGGAAAGGATCGCCTCCGCGACGCGCAGGCCGGCGACGGTGCCGGCCTCGCGGGCGGTGAAGTCGCCGGTGCACACGGCGTCCTCGGGGATGGTGGCGAAGGTGGTGATGTCCTTGCCGCCGTCGAGGTCCTCCTCGATGGCCAGGTGCGCGAGGTCCTCGATCTGCAGCGGGTCGAGCCCGGCCTCGGCGATCAGGCGGGCGAGCTCCGGGTCGAGCCCGCACTCGAAGCCCTCGTCGCCGTACTCGCCGCCGGCGCAGCCGCAGGCGTCACCGCAGCCGCCGGCCGCCGCTTCCGCCTCGGCGGACTCCTGGCCGGACCGGCCGATCTGGTGCAGGGGGCGGTCGTCGTGGGTGCTCACGCTGTTCTCCTCGGGGGCGGCGGTGACGGGCGGGAAGGCGGCGGACTCGGTGGTGGAGACGGCAAGGGTACGGTCCGGGCGCAGCGCCACGAGGAGGTGACGGCGCCACTGGTCGTCCGCGCGCTCCAGGTGGTCCTCGCGCCAGTGGCAGCCGCGGGTCTCCTCGCGGCGCAGGGCGGCGGCGACGAGCACCTGGGCGACGAGCAGGAGGTTGGTGGTCTCCCACGCCTCGGTGCCGGGCTCCTCCGTCACGGCCTCGCGCGCGATGCGGGCCAGCTCCTGTGCGGCGCGCTCCAGGCTCGTGCTGGAACGGAGCACTCCGGCGCCGTCGGTCATCGTCTGCTGGATCGCGGCCCGCGCCTCGGGGGCGATCAGCAGGGCGGGCGCGGCGTCGTCCGTGACGGGCTCCGCCGCCGCGCGGGCGGGGGCGCCGTCGGGGCCGGGGGTGAGGTCCGCCGCGATGCGCTCGGCGAAGACGAGGCCCTCCAGGAGGGAGTTGGACGCCAGACGGTTCGCGCCGTGGACGCCCGTGCAGGCCACTTCGCCGCACGCGTACAGGCCCGGCACGGTCGTGCGTCCGTGCAGGTCGGTGCGGACGCCGCCCGAGGCGTAGTGGGCGGCGGGTGCGACGGGGATGAGCTGGGTCACCGGGTCGATGCCGTGCGCCCGGCAGGCGGCCAGGATCGTGGGGAAGCGGGTGGCCCACATCTGTGCGCCGAAGTGCCGCGCGTCCAGGTACATGTGCTCGGCGCCGCGTTCGCGCATGCGCCGCATGATGCCCTTGGCGACGATGTCGCGGGGTGCGAGCTCCGCCAGTTCGTGCGCGCCGACCATGAAGCGGTGGCCGTCGGCGTCGACGAGGTGGGCGCCTTCGCCGCGCACCGCCTCGGACACCAGCGGCTGCTGGCCCTTGGCGTCGGGGCCGAGCCACAGCACCGTCGGGTGGAACTGCACGAATTCGAGGTCGGAGACCTCGGCCCCGGCGCGCAGGGCCAGGGCCACGCCGTCGCCGGTGGAGACCGCCGGGTTGGTCGTCGCGGAGAACACCTGGCCCATGCCGCCGGTGGCCAGCACGACCGCGCCGGCCCGGACGGCGCCGACGCCGTCGCGCCGGCCCTCGCCCATGACGTGCAGGGAGACGCCGGCCGCGCGGCCGGTGGCGTCCTTGAGGAGGTCGAGGACGAGGGCGTGCTCGATCGTCTCGATGCCGGCGGCGCGCACGGCCTCGACGAGCGCGCGGGAGATCTCGGCGCCGGTGGCGTCACCACCCGCATGGGCGATGCGGCTGCGGTGGTGGCCGCCCTCACGGGTCAGCAGGATCTCGCCGGAGTCGGCGTCGGTGTCGAAGCGGGCGCCCGTGCCGATGAGGCGGCGCACCGCGTCGGGGCCCTCGGTGACGAGGGCGTGCACGGCCTCCTCGGAGCAGAGGCCCGCGCCGGCGACGAGGGTGTCGTCCAGGTGCTGCTCCGGGGTGTCGCCCTCGCCGAGCGCGGCCGCTATGCCGCCCTGGGCCCAGCGGGTGGAGCCGTCGTCGAGCAGGGCCTTGGTGACGACGGTGACCTTCCGGCCGGCGGCGGCGCAGCGCAGCGCGACGGTGAGGCCGGCGACGCCGGAACCGATGACGACGACGTCGGCGTCGACCGACCAGCCGGGCCGGGGAGCGTTGAGTCGTATGCCGGTCATCGCCGCTCTCCGAAGGTCAGGTGGACGTTGTCGATCAGGCGGGTGGTGCCGACCCTGGCGGCGACGGCGAGGACGGCCTCCCCGCTGTGGTCGTCGGCGACCTCGGTGAAGTCCGCGGGGTCGATCAGGGCCAGGTAGTCGAGGACGACGGGCGGCTCCATGCCGGCCGCCGCGTCCAGGACCGCCCGCGCGGAGCGGCGGACCGCCGCCGGGCCGGCTTCGAGGGCCGCGGCGCCGGTCAGCAGGGCGCGGGAGAGCTCCAGCGCGGAGGCGCGGTCGGCGTCGGAGAGGTAGCGGTTGCGGCTGGAGAGGGCGAGGTTGTCGCCCTCCCGGACGGTGGGGACGCCCACGATCTCGACGGGGAAGTTGAGGTCGCGCGCCATGCGGCGGATCAGGGCCAGCTGCTGGGCGTCCTTCTGGCCGAACAGCGCGAGGTCGGGGGCGGTGAGGTGGAGCAGCTTGGCGACGACGGTGAGCACGCCGTCGAAGTGGCCGGGGCGCGAGGCGCCTTCGAGGCGCTCGCCCATGGGGCCCGCGGTGATGCGGACCTGGGGCTGGCCACCGGGGTAGACCTCGTCGTCGGCGGGGGCGAAGACGACGTCGGCGCCGGCCTGCCCGGCGAGGAGGACGTCCGCGTCGAGGGTGCGCGGGTAGCGGTCGAGGTCCTCGCCGGGGCCGAACTGCAGCGGGTTGACGAAGACCGTGACGACGACCTGCCCGTCCGGGCCGGCCAGCCGGCGGGCCTCGCGGACGAGCGTGGCGTGGCCCTCGTGCAGGGCGCCCATCGTCATCACTACGGCACGGCGGCCCTCGCGCGGGAGGGCGTGCAGCTCCTCGGCGGTGCGGGCGAGCTGGGTGGTCACTGGGTGCCTCCGTCCGCGAGGACGCCGAGGAGGTCCTCCGCCAGTTCGGGCTTGAGCAGGCCGTGCGCGAGGGCGCGGTCCGCGGTGGTCCGGGCCATCGCCAGGTAGCCGGCGACGGCCTGGGGGGCGTGGGCGCGCAGCTCGGCGACGTGCGCGGCGACGGTGCCGGCGTCGCCGCGGGCCACCGGGCCGGTGAGGGCGGCGTCGCCGCTGCGCAGGGCGTTGTCGAGGGCGGCGCCCAGGAGCGGGCCGAGCATGCGGGCGGGGTGCTCGACCCCGGCCGTGCGCAGCAGCTCCATGCTCTGGGCGACGAGCGTGACGAGGTGGTTGGCGCCGATGGCGAGGGCCGCGTGGTAGAGCGGGCGGGCGCTCTCGGCGATCCACTCGGGCTCGCCGCCCATCTCGATGACGAGCGCCTCGGCGGCCAGCCGGAGCTCGTCGGGGGCGGTGACGCCGAAGGAGCAGCCGGCCAGCCGCTGGACGTCGACGGGGGTGCCGGTGAACGTCATCGCGGGGTGCAGGGCCAGCGGCAGGGCGCCGGCGCGGGTGGCCGGGTCGAGCACGGCGGCGCCGTGCCGGCCGGAGGTGTGCACGAGGAGCTGTCCGGGGCGCACGGCGCCGGTCTCGGCGAGGCCCGCGACCAGCCCGGGCAGCGCGTCGTCGGGCACGGTCAGCAGGACCAGCTCGGCGTGGGCCAGGACGTCGGCGGGGGCCATGACCGGCACGTCGGGGAGCATCGTGGCCGCCCGGCGCAGCGAGGCGTCGGAGACGCCGGAGACCGCCACCGGGCGGTGTCCGGCGAGCTGGAGCGAGGCTGCCAGGGCGGGGCCCACGCGGCCGGCGCCGACGACGCCGACGGTGAGCCGGGCAGGGCGGTCCTGAGGACTCCCGTGGTCGGGGGAGAGATGTGCGTTCACGCGGCGGGATGCCTTCCGTTCCAGTCCGCGGGGGTACCGGACGATTCCCTTGTCATGCTACGCGAGGCGGGCGCACGTCTCTCCTGGCCGTCCCCAGCCCTGTGGACGACGGGTCAGGCGCGGATCAGGCCCTGTCGGCGCTGGCCCCGCAGGGCCGCCGCCCACCGCCGGCGGCGGGTCGTGGTGCGCCCGCCGACGACGGCCTGGAAGCGGAGCCACGTGCGGAGTTCGCGGACGGCCCGCACGTCGCCGCTGCCCGGTGCGGGCGGGGCGCTCTCCTGGTGCTGGGCGAAACGGTAGAGGTCGAGCATGTGCTGCTGGCTGGCGTTCATGTCCTCCACGGTGCGCCGCCGGCCGCCCACGGTGCGCATGGATTGACGAGAGCCGTCAATCGACCGTCCGACCTGCGAAAAGGAGGGCACGATGGGCACATGAGCGTGATGATCGACATCGCGGGCCTGCCGCCCGAGCGCATCCTGTTCCGCCCCTCCCCGCTGGCGGAGCTGTGCGCCGCGCTGCACGCCCTGGCCGAGCCGGGGCACCACCCCGGGCTGCACGGCTGGACGACCGCGACCAATTCCGCCCTCAAGCCGGACCTCGCGGACCGGCTGTGCGAGGCGGACTTCCTGTGGACCTCCACGTTCTCGGACGTCAACATGCCGTTCGCGGCCCTGCCCGACACCCAGGGCATTCCCGGCAGCACCCTCGCCGAGGACCTGGACATGCTGGACCGGCTCGACGACGAGGTCTTCGTCAACGCGGCGATGGAGATCTCGTGCTCCAGCCTCTACTCCTCCCCCGGCCCGTCACCGCTGGTCGACGCCGGGGCGCGGGAGCACGCCCTGGAGCGGGCCACGGCCCGCGGGCCACGGCAGCTGGAGTTCGCCAAGCGGCTGCTGGACGACCCGCCGGCCGTACGGGCCTGGCTGCGGCGCCTCTTCGAGGACTGCGCGGAGGCGTTCTTCAACGACGTCTGGCAGCGGGTGCGCGTCCAGCTCGCCGCCGACGCCCGGCACAAGACCGAGGTGCTGCGCCACAAGGGCCTGGCCGAGGCGCTGGGCCAGGTGTCGGCCGCGGTGTCCCTGTCGGAGGACGGGTCCCGGATCGTCGTCGACAAGCTCGGCAGCGGCCGTACGACCGCGCTCGACCCGGCGATCGGCCCGGGCGTCACGTTCGTCCCGTCCTCGTTCGGCTGGCCCCACGTGTGGGTGCTGCACGCCCCGGGCTGGCGCCCGATGGTGCACTACCCGGTGGCCGCGCCCGAGCTGCCCGGCCCCGCCTCGCTGGACCTGCTCAAGCTGCGCCTGGAGGCCCTGTCCCACCCCTTGCGGATGCGCATGTGCCGCTTCCTGGCGCGGGCCAGCTACACCACGGGCGAGCTGGCGAGCGGCGTCGACATCACCCCGCCGGAGGTCTCCCGGCACATCGCGGTGCTGAAGAAGGCCGGGCTCGTCACGACGCGGCGGCGCGGCCGGTACGTCCTGCACCAGCTGGACCTGACCGTGGTGGCCCGGCTCGGCAGCGACTTCGTCGAAGGGGTGCTGCGGTGAGGCGCGCGGCACCCCGGGACGGGCTCCGCGGGGGCCGGCCACGGGGCCGCGGTGGATCCTCGCGGGCCAGGACCTAGCGGGTCGCCGGGCCGCCGCCACCGGCCCGTACGAGGCCGCTCTCGTAGGCCATCACGACCACCTGCACGCGGTCCCGCAGGCCCAGCTTGGTGAGGATCCGTCCCACGTGCGTCTTGACCGTCGCCTCCGAGAGCACCAGCCGCGCGGCGATCTCGCCGTTGGAGAGCCCCTGGGCCACCAGCAGCATGACCTCGCGCTCGCGGTCGGTGAGCCGGCCCAGCTCGGTGCCGGTCGGTTCGTTGCCGGCGCTCGGCAGCATCGGGGTGAAGCGGTCCAGCAGCCGGCGGGTGGTGCTGGGCGCCACCACCGCGTCGCCGCTGTGCACGGCGCGGATCGCGCCCAGCAGCTCCGCCGGCGGCACGTCCTTGAGCATGAAGCCGCTCGCGCCGACCTTGAGCGCCGAGAAGGCGTACTCGTCGAGGTCGAAGGTGGTCAGGATCAGCACCTTGGGCGGATCGTCCTGGGCGCAGATGCGACGGGTCGCCTCCACCCCGTCCAGGCGCGGCATGCGGACGTCCATCAGGACGACGTCCACCGCCGTGCCGGCCAGCACCTCCAGCGCCTCCTGGCCGTCCCCGGCCTCGGCGACGACCTCCATGTCCGGCTGTGCGGCCAGCACCATGCGGAAGCCGGTGCGCAGGAGCACCTGGTCGTCGACGAGCATGACTCGGATGGACATGCGGAGTCCCCTTCGGAGGTGGATGGGTTGAGTCGGTGTGCGGGGGCGGTCAGCGGCCCGACCGGATCGGCAGCAGCACGCTGATACGGAAGCCGCCGCCCGGCCGCGGCCCCGCGTCCAGCGTGCCGCCGACCATGCCGACGCGCTCGCGCATTCCGATCAGACCATGCCCCATGCCGTCGGCGCCGCCCGCTTCGTACAGCTCGTGCTGCGCGCCGCGGCCGTCGTCCTCGACGAGCAGCCCCAGCCCGTCGTCGAAATAGGTGAGCCGGACGCTGGCGCCCACGTCGGGGCCGCCGTGCTTGCGCGTGTTCGTCAGCGCCTCCTGCACGATCCGGTACGCGGTCAGCTCCACGCCGCTCGGCAGCGGCCGCGGCGCGCCCTCGACCTTGAAGTCCACCGGCAGGCCCGCGCCCCGCACCTGCTCGACCAGGTCCCCGATCTGCTCGACGTCGGGCTGCGGGACGTACTCGCCGCCCTCGCCGCTGTCGTCGGTGCGCAGCACGCCCAGCAGGCGGCGCATCTCGGCGAGGGCCTGGCGGCCGGTGCTGGAGATCGTCTCCAGGGCCTGTTTGGCCTGCTCGGGCGAGCCGTCCAGGACGTAGGCGGCACCGTCGGCCTGCACGACCATCACGGAGACGTTGTGTGCGACGACGTCGTGCAGCTCGCGGGCGATGCGGGCGCGCTCGGCGGTGACGGCGATCTGCGCCTGCTGCTCGCGCTCCTTCTCCAGGCGTGTGGCGCGCTCCTCCAGCTGCGCCCAGTAGGCGCGGCGGGTGCGCACCGAGTCGCCGAGGACCCAGGCCAGGATGAAGGGCACGGTGAGGAAGACGATCCCCGCGATGCTCTTGCCCGTCGAGGAGTACTCGGGCGGATCCGGCCAGCGGAGGGAGGTCAGGACGGGCGCGAGGACACCGCCGATCAGCGCGTAGCGGGAGGCCCAGCGGGTGTTGCCGGACGCCACCGTGTAGATGATCACCAGCATGGCGAAGTCCCACACGTTCGGGCCCACGTCGAACACCAGCTGCGCGACCCCGGCCGCGGTCGCCAGCAGCAGCATCCGCTCGGGGGCGCGCCGCCGCAGGGCGATCACCACGCACAGGGCCACGGCCGTGCACGCCGCCACGATCTTCGACCCGTGCCCCTGACCGCTCCCCTCGATCACGGACAGGCCGCTGAGCCCCAGCAGGAGGAGAGCCCAGAAGCTGTCCACCCCTGTGGGGTGCCTGCGGAGAAAGTCGTAGAGGCGGTGCACGTCACCCAGCGTAGGCACCCCGAACCGGTGCCGGGGTCAGCCCGGCGGTCGATCCGGCCGCATCCCGTCTACTCCCCAAGGTGGAGGCCCCGGGCCCGCCGTCCCCGCTTACCGTGTGCGTATGGCGAGCGGAACGAACGGAACGAGAACCTGGCGGGAGGCCACCGAGGCCGCCCTGTACGGCCCCGGCGGCTTCTACCGCCGCCCCGAGGGCCCTGCAGGCCACTTCCGCACCTCCGTTCACGCCTCCCCGCTCTACGCCGGGGCCGTCGTGGAGCTGCTGCGCCGCGTCGACGCCGCCCTCGGGCACCCCGGCGAGCTGACGTTCACGGACGTCGGGGCGGGCCGCGGCGAGCTGGTGGCCGGGGTGCTCGCGCAGTGCCCGCCGGAGCTGGCCGGGCGGCTGCGCCCGTACGCGGTGGAGCTCGCCGACCGGCCGGCGGGCCTCGATCCGCGCGTGGAGTGGACGGACGCTCCCCCGGACGGCGTCCACGGCCTGCTGTTCGCCAACGAGTGGCTGGACAACGTGCCGCTGGACGTCGCCGAGGCCGACGGCGCCGGCACCCCGCGCCGGGTGCTCGTCCGGCCGGACGGCGAGGAGCTGCTCGGCGACCCGGTGACCGGCCGCGACGCGGACTGGCTGGCCCGCTGGTGGCCGCTCGAAGGGGCCCCTCCCGGCTCCCGCGCCGAGATCGGCCACCCGCGCGACGCCGCCTGGGCCGCGGCGGTGGCCACGCTGCGGTCCGGTCTGGCGGTGGCGGTGGACTACGCCCACGACCTCGCCGCGCGCCCGCCGTTCGGCACCCTGACCGGCTTCCGCGACGGACGCGAGGTCCGGCCGGTGCCGGACGGCTCGTGCGACATCACGGCGCACGTGGCGCTGGACGCGGCCGCCCTGCCGGGTGGGCTGCTGCTCACTCAGCGGGACGCGCTGCGCACCCTCGGCGTGGACGGCACGCGCCCCTCGCTGGCGCTCGCCTCGTCCGACCCGGCCGCTTACGTGCGCGCGCTCGGCGCGGCCGGCGAGGCGGCGGAACTGACGTCGCCGGCGGGGCTGGGCGCGTTCGGCTGGCTGGTCCAGCCGGTGGGCGCGGCGTGCGAGGGCCTGCTGGCCCCTGCCCCTCCGCTCCCCTGAGGGGGCTCTGCGGGCACTCTAGGGATTCCCCCGGTTTCGGCCAGGGGTGGGTCAGGGGAGAAACTAGCCCCATGACGGAGACGACAGTCGGCATCGGCGGCGCGGCGGAGAGCACCGACATGGTGCTCAACATCGGGCCTCAGCACCCGTCCACCCACGGTGTGCTGCGGCTGCGGCTCGTCCTGGACGGCGAGCGCGTCCGGCACGCCGAGCCGGTCATCGGCTACATGCACCGGGGCGCGGAGAAGCTGTTCGAGGCGCGCGACTACCGGCAGATCATCATGCTCGCCAACCGCCACGACTGGCTGTCGGCCTTCTCCAACGAGCTCGGCGTCGTCATCGCCGTCGAGCGCATGCTCGGCATGGAGGTCCCCGAGCGGGCCGTGTGGACGCGCACGCTGCTGGCCGAGCTGAACCGGGTGCTCAACCACCTGATGTTCCTCGGCTCCTACCCGCTGGAGCTCGGCGGCATCACGCCCGTCTTCCACGCCTTCCACGAGCGCGAGGAACTGCAGACGGTCATGGAGGAGGTCTCCGGCGGCCGGATGCACTACATGTTCAACCGCGTCGGCGGCCTCAAGGAGGACCTGCCCGCGGGCTGGCTCGGCCGGGCCCGGCACGCGGTGGCCCAGGTCCGCTCGCGCATGGACGTGTACGACCGCCTGGTGCTCGGCAACGAGATCTTCCGCGGCCGTACGCGCGGCGTGGGCGTCCTGTCGCAGGAGACCGTGCACGCCTACGGCGTGAGCGGGCCGATCGCGCGCGCCTCCGGCGTGGACTTCGACCTGCGGCGCGACGAGCCGTACCTCGCCTACGGCGAGCTGGCGGACGTCCTGAAGGTCGTCACCCGCGAGGAGGGCGACTGCCTGGCGCGCTTCGAGTGCCTGCTGGACCAGACGCACAACGCACTGGAACTGGCCGAGGCGTGCCTGGACCGGCTGGACGAGCTCGCGCCCGGCCCGATCAACCAGCGGCTGCCGAAGGTGCTCAAGGCCCCGGAGGGCTCGACCTACGTCTGGACCGAGAACCCGCTGGGCCTCAACGGCTACTACCTCGTCTCCAAGGGCGACAAGACGCCCTACCGGCTGAAGCTGCGCTCGGCGTCCTTCAACAACATCCAGGCGCTGACCGAGCTCCTGCCGGGCACGCTGGTCGCCGACATGGTGGCGATCCTGGGCTCACTGTTCTTCGTCGTGGGCGACATCGACAAGTAGTCCAGGGCCGGCGCGGGCGCCGGCCCTGGAACGCAAGGGCGGCAGCCCCTACGAGATCGCGGTGCGCAACTCCGCGACGTCGATCTGCTCCGTCTCGTCGTGAGCGGTCAGGTCGATGACCTTCCCGTCCTTGCCGGCCGCCTCGGCGGCCTCCGCGAGCGCCTCGTCGCCGACGACGTCCGCGAGGTCCTGCTCCTCGACCGGCTTCTTCTTGGCCTTGTCGCCGCCGTTGCCGAAGAAGTCGAACCCGCCCTGCGCCCGGGAGGCGGGCCGACGCGCGGCAGGCACGACCTCGGCCTTCGCCGCGGGGGCCTTGGCGGCGGGTGCCGCCGGGGCCGGGGCCTTCGGGGCCGGTGCGGGCTTGGGAGCCTCCGGGGTCCGGGCGGCGGGTGCCGTCGGGGCCGGGGCCGTGGGCGCCACGGGCGCCGGAGCCTGGGTCAGGGCCTTCGGGCCCTGCGCCCCGCCCCGCCGCTGCGCGGCGGCGTTGCGCTGCAGGTCGCGCAGGGCGTCGGCGGCCTGACGGTACGCGGCCTCGTCGAGGCCGGACGTGGCCGTACGCTCCGGGCCCCCGGCCTCCAGGGCCTTGGCACCGGAAGCGGCGCCCTTCGCCAGCAGGCGGCGGCCCTCCATGGCGCTGGCCCGGCCCGTCTCCGCGGTGGCGTACCGGCGCAGCAGGTCGGCGTGCTCGGTCCGCAGGCGGGCGAGCTCGCTGCGCTTGGCGCGCAGCTTCGCCTCCAGCTTGGTGCGCAGCAGACGGGTCTCTTCGAGGTCCGTCTCCAGCTCGGCTATGCGCTCCTCGGTCTTCCACTCGTCGCGCGTGCGGGCGGTGGTGAGCTGGGCGACGCGCTTGCCGGCCGCGCGGTCCCAGCGGCGCATCAGCACGGAGCCGACCACGGCGGCCGCGGAGGCGGCGACGGCGAGGCCCTGGACGACGACGGTTTCGTCCACCGCCAGGGCACCGGCGGCGCAGACGACTGATGTCGCCGCGACCGTCAACGGTGGAAGAAGCCGGTGCAGGGGTGCGGAATGGCGGTGGCGTCCTCGTGGCATGGCCTGAAACTTACCGTGCGTCGCCACGGGAGTGTGACCGCACCGCCAAACTCTTCGCTTGATCTTACTTCTCCACCGCTCCCTCACCTTGTGTCACTTCGGTTGTCACTTCGAGAGGAGCTTCTTGTCCTTGAGGTACCGCGCCGCAACATCGGCGGGCTTGAGCCGCTGTGCGTCGACCTTCTTGTTGAGTTCGGTGAGATCCGCCGTGGTCAGCACCCGGTTGAGCTTGCCGAGCGCCTCGGCGATCTTCTGCGAACCCGCCTTCTTCGCATTCACCACCGGCAGGACGTTGTCGGAGTTCTGCAGCTTCTTGTCGTCCTCAAGAAGTACAAGACCGAACTGTTCGAGTGTGGCGTCCGTGGTGGTGGTCAGCAGCAGCTGGTCCTTGCCCTCCTTGACGGCCTGCTTGGCCTGGGTGCTGCCGACCTCCAGCGGGTCGATGCCGGCGACCTCTATGCCGTAGGTCTTCTCCAGGCCCGGCTGGCAGAAGGGCCGCTGGGAGCACTCGTCGCCCGCCGCGAGGCGTACCCGCTCCTTGGACCTCCCCAGATCGGAAAGCGTCTTGAGCTGGTGTTTTCCCGCAAAGTCGGCCGTGACCGCGAAGGCGTTCTGGTCGACGGCCGGGCCGGCGTCGAGGACGGTGAGACCGCGCGGCTCGGCGAGTTTCCGCAGTGCCTTCACGGTGGCGGCGGCATCGGCGGACGCGACCTGCGGGGCGTCCTTCCCGTTCTGCTTCTTGTTCAGGAATTCGGCGAGCGTCGCGGCGTACTCGGGCACCACGTCGATCTCGCCCTTCTCCAGGGCCGGCTCATAGAGCTCGCGCGCGTCGACGGTCTTGATCGACGTCGAATATCCGGCATCCTTGAGCAGGCCCGCGTATATCTCCGCCAGCACCTTCGACTCGGTGAAGGAGGCCGAGCCGATCACCAGAGATTCCCGGCCGGACTCGGCGGAACTCCCGCTACCGGATTTCTCCAGGCTGTCGCCGCCGCAGGCGGTGAGCCCCACCGTCAAGGCTGCGGCGCCGGCCACCACCGGGAGGGCGCGGGCGAGCCGCGCTCGACGCGGTGTCCTGGTCATCGGGAACTCCATCCAGTCGTCAGGCCGGCCGTCAGGAGTGAAGGCCGGCGTGAAAGGTCATGCCGGGACCGTCGCCGCGTGTCCGCGCATCGGGTCCAGCAGCCGCTGCAGCAGTACGAAGGCGCCCTCGACCAGCAGCGCCAGCACGGCCACCAGCAGCGCCCCCGCCACCACCTGGGCGGTGTCGGTGAGCCGGAAGCCGGCCGTGATGATCCGGCCCAGGCCGCCGCCACCGGGCAGGGCGGCCAGCGTGGTCGTGGCCACGACCTGCACCGCGGCGGACCGCACCCCGGTGAGGATCAGCGGGAAGGCCAGCGGCAGTTCGACCCGGGCGATGATCTGACCTCCCGTCATCCCCATGCCCCGCGCCGCCTCGACCATGTCCCGGTCGACCTCGCGCATGCCCACATAGGCGTTGGTCAGCAGCGGGGGTATCGCGAACAGCACCAGCGCGATGACGGTCGGCCACGACCCGTGCGTACCCAGCGGGCTGAGCAGCAACAGCACCAGCACCGCGAACGTCGGCACCGCCCGGCCCACGTTGGAGATGTTGACCGCCAGCGCACCGCCCTTGCCCACGTGGCCGAGCAGCACGGCGACCGGCAGCGCGATCGCACAGGAGATCAACAGGCAGACGACGGTGAGGAAGAGGTGCTCCCCCAGCCGGTGCCAGACACCGTCCGTGCCGGACCAGTGGGCGGTGGTGGTCAGCCACTCCCAGGTGCGCTCGACGACTCCCATCAGGCCACCGCCTTCTCGGTCCTGCGCACCTTCGGCGCGGCCTTCGCCCGGCGCTTCGGCCGCGCCCACGGCGTGAGCAGCCGCTGGACGAGCAGCAGCGCCAGGTCGGCCGTGACCGCCAGCACCACGCACAGCACGGAGGCCGTGAGGACCTGCGCCTTGAAGTAGCTGCGCATGCCCTCGTAGATGAGGTTGCCCAGCCCGCCGTAGCCGATGATGGCTCCGACGGTCGTCAGCGACACCGTGGAGACCGTGGCGATCCGCAGACCGGCCATCAGGGCCGGTACGGCAAGCGGCAGTTCGACGGCGAACAGCAGCCGCAGCGGGCCGTAGCCCATGCCGCGGGCCGCCTCGCGCGCCTCCTGCGGCACCGAGGCCAGGCCGGTGAGGATGTTGCGCACGAGGATCGTCAGCGAATAGAGCACCAGGCCCGTCACCACGACCGCCGCCGACAGCCCGAACACCGGTACCAGCAGCGAGAACATCGCCAGCGAGGGGATGGTGTAGAGGATCGTGGTCATCCCGAGGACCGGCCCCGCAACGGCCCGCCATCTGCGGGCGAGCAGGGCCAGCGGGAAGGCCACGAGCAGCCCTATGGCCACCGAGGCCAGGGTGATGCCGACGTGCTGGAGCGTGGCGTCCGTCAGCTCCTGGGTGCGTGTGCGCACGTACTCACCGCAGACCCAGTCGTTGGAGATCAAGCAGTTGTCGTCCGCCATCCGCGCCCTCACCTCCCCCTCGGCCTTCACGGTCGGTCACTGGCGACCCTAACCCGGGGCACTGACATTCGCCTCCGACGGACATCCGCCTGCAACATTGTTCGAGACAGGTACGGCCACAATGGGGAGCCATGATCCGCTTCGAGCACGTCACCAAGAGCTACGCCGACGGTACGACCGCCGTGGACGACCTGTCCTTCGAGGTGGCGGAGGGCGAGTTGGTCACCCTCGTGGGCCCGTCCGGCTGCGGCAAGACCACCACGATGAAGATGGTCAACCGGCTCATCGAGCCGACCTCGGGCCGGATCCTCGTCAACGGCGAGGACATCTCCACCGTCGACCCCGTCGAGTTGCGCCGCCGCATCGGCTACGTCATCCAGCAGGTGGGGCTCTTCCCCCACAAGACCGTGCTGGACAACACCGCCACTGTGCCGCACCTGCTGGGCTGGCAGCGCAAGCGCGCCCGCGCCCGGGCCGCCGAACTGCTGGACCTCGTCGGGCTCGACCCCACCGTCTACGGGGACCGCTACCCCGACCAGCTCTCGGGCGGGCAGCGCCAGCGGGTCGGGGTCGCGCGGGCCCTGGCCGCCGACCCGCCCGTCCTCCTGATGGACGAGCCCTTCGGCGCCGTCGACCCGGTCGTGCGGGAGCGGCTGCAGAGCGAGTTCCTGCGCCTGCAGTCCCAGGTCCGCAAGACGGTGCTCTTCGTGACGCACGACATCGAGGAGGCCGTCCGGCTCGGCGACCGGATCGCGGTGTACGGCAACGGCCGCATCGAACAGTTCGACGCCCCGGCCGCGGTCCTTGGCGCCCCCGCCACGCCGTACGTCGCCGACTTCGTCGGCGCCGACCGGGGCCTCAAGCGACTGTCGGTGACCCCGATCGAGGCCGGTGACCTGGAGCAGCCGCCGGTGGTCCACCTCGACGACCGGCTGTCGGAAGCGGCCGGGCTCCTCGCCCGCAAGGACGCACGCTGGGCGGTCGTCCTGGACGACTCGGACCGGCTGCACGGCTGGATCTCGGCGGAGGCCGCGGCCTCGGGCGAGGGCCTGGTGCGGGAACGGGCGCGGCGGATGGACGCGTGGCTGCCGCTGGGCGCCTCCCTCAAGCGGGCGTTCAGCACGATGCTGCAGCACGACGCCGGCTGGATCGCGGTGCTGGACGGCGAGCGCGCCGACCACTTCCTCGGCGTCCTGACACCCGCGCGGCTGCACGAGGCCCTGCGGCGCTCGATCGAGGCCGATGCCCGGGGCGGCTCACGCAGCGAAGTGGAACTGGAGACCGTGCCGGGCGTCTAGGAGAGCACCGGCGGCACGGCCACCGGCCCGCACGACGCCGGAGCGCCGGGACACGCCCCGGCGTCGTACGCCCGAAGCGCGTGGCCCGCGGCGTACGGCGCTACTTTGCGGACACGGCCTAGGCGCGGCTGGTGCCGGTGCCGCCGGGGCCGTCCTCGTCGTCGTCCTCCGGCAGCTTGCAGACCCGCTCCATGAAGAAGGCGGCCGCTACGACGCAGGCACCGGCCAGCACCGACGCGCCCGCGTAGATCGCCTGGTCCCGGCGGACCTCCACGTCCAGGCCCTCGATCAGGAGGAAGACGCCCACGCCGCCGTACATCCCCGCGACCAGCGCCGCGACCAGCGCACTGGCCTGGCCGAAGACCACCGCCCGGGCCGCCAGCAGCGGATCGACGCCCTTCGCTCCGGGCCGCCGCTCGCGCTGCGCCCGCAGCCGGGCCCGCAACGACAGCGCCGTCGCGGCGAGGACCACGGCGATGACCGCCAGCACGATGGGTGCCGCCACCGGCACGCGCGGCAGCGTGCCGAAGGAGTCCCACAGCCGGGCGGCGCCCCACGAGAGCACTCCGGCCACGGCGAACAGGCCGACCAGCACCCCGATCCGAAGTTGCTTCACCGAGCTGTCGCCCCTCGTCGTCGTTCGGTAGATCTGCGTAGAGCCAACGCCTACTCGGGCAGTCGCAGTTCCAGGTCGGGTCGCCGGTCGACGCCGGCACGGCTCATCCCGGCCAGCAGCTCGGCCACCGCGCCGCGCCCCGGGACAACGGCCTCCGGCTCCACGTCGTACCACGGCACGAGCACGAAGGCGCGCTCATGGGCACGCGGGTGCGGCAGCGTCAGCCCGGGATCGTCGGAGACGACGTCCTGGTACGTGACGATGTCGACGTCCAGGGTGCGCGCACCCCAGCGCTCCTCGCGCACCCGCTCGAACGCCTCCTCGATGGCGTGCCCGCGCTCCAGGAGCGAATCCGGCGGCAGCGTCGTCTTCACCAGCACCACCGCGTTGAAGTACGACGGCTGGCTGCCCGGCTCGACGCCCCACGGCTCGGTCTCGTACACCGGCGACACGGCCTTGACCCGCAGGCCGGGCGTGTCCTCCAGCGCGTCGATCGCACCCTGCAGGATCTCCAGGCGGTTGCCCAGGTTGCTGCCGATCGAGATCACGGCGCGCTTGGGATTGCTCAACGTCACATCGGCGGCGTCCACCCGCTCCACCACGGAGGCGGGCACCGGCTGCACGGTCGGGTCGCTGCTGCTCATACTCGGCTCCGGGTAATAGTGATCGTCACGTCGTCGAAGGGAACGGTGATCGGGGCGTCCGGCTTGTGCACGACGACCTCCACCTCCCGCACCGGCTCGTGCTTGAGGCACTGCTGGGCGATCCGCTCGGCCAGCGTCTCGATGAGGTCGACCGGCTCGCCCTGGACGATGCCGACGACCTCCTCCGCCACGATGCCGTAGTGCACGGTCTTCGCGAGGTCGTCATCGGCCGCGGCAGGCCGGGTGTCCAGGCTCAGCACCAGGTCCACGACGAAGGTCTGCCCCTCCTCGCGCTCCCGGGGAAACACCCCGTGGTGCCCGCGAGCCTTCAAGCCGCGCAGCGCGACACGATCCACCCGAATCACTCCTGCTGGTCGTCGGTAAGGGCCGGTGTGGGAGCGCACCGGCCACCGCCGGCTCCGCACCCGTCCCTGCCTTCGGCCGGGTAGCCCACCTTCGAATCTACCTGCGGGCACCGACAGCGCCCGTCCGCGGGTGCCCGGCGGCCCCCGCCGCGCTTACCCGAAGATCCCGTCCCCCACCCCTACCCGAACGGCAAGCAGCTCGAACGAGTGGCCACTTGCCCCCACACTGACGCGGGGCACCTGCCCTGCGGCGACGTGACGACCGTCACGCCGTCGGCTCGGCCGAGTCGTCCTCGTCCTCCTCGTCCCGGCCGGCGAGCACCGGGGAGCCGTGGTGCGACCACACCTTCCACTCGTCGCCCGCCCGCCGGAAGACGTTGGTGGCCACGACCAGCTGGCCCACCAGCGGCCCCAGCTCGCCCTCGTTCTCGGCCGGGGCCCCGCTGAGGATGTTCTCCGTGCAGGTCACCATCGCCGTGTCCCCCGCGACCGACACCTCCACGTCGGTGAGGAAGAACTGGATGTAGTCCGTGCTCGCCATGATCAGCGCGTACGAGCGCAGGACCTCGCTGCGCCCCCGCAGCACCGGCCATCCGGGGTGGACGCAGGAGACCTCGGTGTCCGGCGCGTTCAGCCAGAGCCGGTCCATGGCCGCCGTGTCGCCGCGCTCGACCGCCTCGTACAGGGCGGTGTTCGCCAGCTCCACCCGCTCGCTGTCCGTACGGGCGCCGCTCACACCGCCCCCTCCGCACCGGCCGCGCTCGCCGCATCGCCCACCGCCCGTACGACCCGGACCGCGTCCGCGCTCGCCCGCACCTCGTGCACCCGCACCGCCCACGCTCCCTCCCGTGCTGCCAGCGTCGATACCGCGGCCGTCGCCGCGTCCCGCTCACGGGCCGGCGGCGGGTCGCCCTCGGGTCCCGCCAGGACCCGGCCCAGGAACCGCTTGCGGGAGGCGGCCACCAGCAGCGGCAGGTCCAGCTCCCGGCGGAAGCGGCCCAGCCCGGCCACCAGGGCCAGGTCGTGCTCGGCGTTCTTGGCGAAGCCCAGGCCGGGGTCGACCACGAGCCGGTCCGGGTCGATGCCGCCGTCGACCACCGCGTCCACCCGCTGCCGCAGCTCGGCGAGCACCTCGCCGGTCACATCGGGCCCGTAGACCGCCCGGCTGTTCATGTCGGCGCTGAAGCCGCGCCAGTGCATCACCACGAACGGCACCCCGGCCGCCGCCACCACCGGCACCATCGCCGGGTCGGCGAGCCCGCCGCTCACGTCGTTGACCAGCGCCGCACCCGCCTCGACGGCGGCCTCGGCGACCGAGGCGCGCATGGTGTCCACCGACACCACCACGCCCTCGCCCGCCAGCTCGCGGACCACCGGCACCACCCGGCGCAGCTCCTCGTCCTCGTCGACCCGGGAGGCGCCCGGACGGGTGGACTCCCCGCCCACGTCGACCAGGTCGGCCCCGGCGGCGACGAGCTCCAGGCCCCGCTTGACGGCCAGGGCGGTATCGAACCAGTGCCCGCCGTCCGAGAACGAATCGGGGGTGACGTTGACCACGCCCATCACCGCACAGCGGCCCCACTCGGGCAGTCCGACCGGCCCCACACGGCCGCGCGACGTACTCATACGGTCCAGCCTAGGGCGTACGGCCGACCGGGCACCGCACCGCACGGGGGCCGCGAAGGCCGAAGCCCTCCCCGGACGGTGTCCGGGGAGGGCTTCGCAAGGGGCGGGCGTGCGGCGCGTGCCGCGCGCGTCAGGCCGCGCGGGTGACCTCGCTCTGCGCGGGCGCGTCGTCCTCGTCGTGCGGGCACGGCTTGGGCTCGGCCGGGCGGCGGCGCAGCAGGCGCGGCAGCTCCAGGAAGCCCTCCGCCTGCATCATCGCGAAGCCGATGCGGGGCAGGTCGCGGCTGGTCGGGAAGACGATGAAGCGCGGCTCCCAGCGCGGCCGGAACTTCTCGTTGAACTTGTACAGCGACTCGATCTGGAACCAGCGCGAGAGGAAGAGCAGCAGTCCGCGCCAGCCGCGCAGCACCGGGCCGGCGCCCAGGCGCTCGCCGCGCTCCAGGGCCGAGCGGAACATCGCGAAGTTCAGCGAGACGTGCTTGATCTTCAGGTCGGGCGCGGCCTGCAGGGAGGCGACGATGAGCAGCTCGTTCATGCCCGGGTCGGCGCTGCGGTCGCGGCGCATCAGCTCCAGCGACATGCCGTCCTTGCCCCACGGCACGAAGTGCTGCATGGCCTTGAGGTCGCCGAACGGGCCGGCTTCCTCCCCCTCCTCGGGGGCCTTGTGGGCGGTGGCGATGACGGCGTCGAGGTCCTTGGGGTCGCCGATGCGGCCCAGCGCCATGGAGAAGCCGCGCTCGGTCTCGGTGTCGCGCCAGGCGTTGGCCGCCTCCTGGACGACGGCGAGCTCCTCGGGGCTCAGGTCGCCGACGCGGCGCACCTGGGTGGTGTAGCCGTTGCGCTCGATGCGCTTGACCATCTGGCGGACGTTGCGCATGGAACGACCGGTGAGGGTGAAGTCGGCCACGTCGACGATGGCCTCGTCGCCCATCTCCAGCGCGTCGAGCCCGGTCTCGCGGGTCCAGACCTCGCCGCCGGTCTCGCTGCAGCCGTTGACGGCCGGGGTCCAGGAGTGGCGCTTGGCGAGCTCCATGAACTTCTCGATGGCGCCGGGCCACGCCTCGACGTCGCCGATGGGGTCACCGCTGGCGAGCATCACGCCGGAGACCACGCGGTAGGTGACGGCCGCCTTGCCGGAGGGCGAGAAGACGACGCTCTTGTCGCGGCGCAGCGCGAAGTGACCGAGGGAGTCGCGGGCACCGTGCTTGGCGAGCAGCTCGCGCAGCCGGTCCTCGTCCTCCTCGGTGAGGACGGCGGCCGGGTGCTCGGGGCGGAAGGCCAGGTAGGCGGTGGTGGCGACGGTCAGCAGACCGAGGGCACCCAGGGAGTAGCCGACGGTGTAGTCGACGCCGCCGGTGTAGCGGATCGATCCCTCGAAGCCGAAGAGGCCCCAGAGGACGTGCTCGATCTGCTCCAGCACCGGCGGGTCGCCGACCATCTGCTTGGGGTGCGAGCCGACGATCACCCAGCCGAGGGCGAAGCTGACGCCGCCCAGCAGGATGAAGTTGGCCACCGCCTTCCAGCGGCTGCGCGGGTCGGGCAGGGCGGCGAAGGCGCTCTTGTGCTTGAGCAGGTAGGCGAAGAGCAGCAGCGAGAGCACGGTGCCGACGCGGGAGTGCTGGTAGATCAGCTGTGCCGCGGCGCCGAGCGGGAGCAGGACCACGGCGGCCAGCCAGGCCCGCCGCTTGGCGCGCTTGAGTCCGTGGGACAGCATCAGCAGCAGGATGCCGATGATGATGGAGCCGGCCGCGGCCAGCTGCGTCACCGTGCCGGGCAACACCTCGGTGAGGGCGTGGACCTTGCTCCAGCGGTAACGGGGGATGACCCCGGCCGCGATGTCCGCGAGACCGATGAGGGCCCCGACCGTGCCGACGACGGCAGGCACGCGCTCGGGCTTGGGGCCCTTCGCGATACGTGCAAGTACCGACAGCCACTTCGGCCTCTGAGGAACCTCGTCGGACTTTTTGCCATCTACCCTGACAGACATCTCTTCCCGTCGTCCTGTCGAGTGGGCCTGCGCCATTTGGCAGCAGCACCCGTGCAATGTGCGCCCTGTAGGACGACGGTTTCGGGGTTGAGGTTCCGCGGGGGGCCGAGCCCGGAAAGAAGTAACCATTCCGCGACTCGGCGCCGGGTCGCTCGGCAGAAAGCACCTCATGGGTCTCACCAGCATGGCAGTACTGCTGATTGCCATCGTGGCTGCGGTAGTGCTCTTCGCATTGACGATCTGGCTCTGGCCTCGCCTGGGCAAGAAGGGCATCGGCTCGGTCCTTGCCCGGGTCGGGATGATGCTGGCCACGCAGCTGTCGCTGTTCGCCGCCATCGGCCTGTGGGCGAACCAGTCCTTCGGCTTCTACGGTTCCTGGGCCGACCTCTTCGGCCAGGTGAAGAACGAGGGCGTCGTCGTCGACCACAGTGCGGGCGCCAAGCGGGTGCAGGTCATGAGCGCCCAGGCGGTCAAGGTCCCCCGCGGTGACGTGCCGCGCGTCGGCGGCAAGATAGAAAAGATCAACATCGTCGGCGTCGAGTCGAAGATCAGCAGCCCGGCGTACGTCTACCTGCCGCCGGAGTACTTCCAGCCGCAGTACGCGAACAAGACCTTTCCGGCCTCCGTCGCCCTGACCGGCTACCCGGGCACCGCCGAGGCCCTGATCAAGGGCCTGGACTACCCGGTCCGCGCGCACAAGCTGGCCAAGGAAAAGAAGATGCAGCCCACCATCCTCGTGATGATGCGGCCCACCGTCGCCCCGCCGCGCGACACCGAGTGCATCGACATACCCAACGGCCCCCAGACCGAGACCTTCTTCACCAAGGACCTGCGCAAGGCCATCTCGGAGCACTACCGCGTCGGCACCAAGGCCGCGAACTGGGGCATCATCGGCGACTCCACCGGCGGCTACTGCGCCCTGAAGTTCGCCATGCGCCACCCGGACTCGTACTCCGCCGCCGCCTCCCTGTCCGGCTACTACAAGGCCCCGCAGGACGCGACCACCGGTTCCCTCTTCGGCGGCAGCAAGAAGCTGGAGCAGGACAACGACCTGCTGTGGCGCCTGAAGAACAAGGACCTCCCGCCGGTCTCCCTGCTGGTGACCACCAGCAAGAAGGGCGAGCACAACTACAAGGACACCCTGAAGTTCATCGACATGGCGTCGAAGTCCCCGACCCGGGTCTCCTCGATCATCCTGGAGAGCGGCGGCCACAACTTCAACACCTGGCGCCGCGAGCTGAACCCCACCCTGAAGTGGATGGGCAGCCGCCTCAGCGCGTGACCGCGCCGCAGCGGCAGAACCGAGGGCCCGCCATGAGCGGGCCCTTTTCCGTTCCTCCGTGCGCTCCCGGCTAGCGGGCGGCCATGATCAGGCTCATGGCCTCGGCGCGCGTCGCGGGGTCGCGCAGCTGGCCGCGGACCGCCGAGGTGAGCGTCTTCGCGCCGGGCTTGCGGATGCCGCGCATGGACATGCACATGTGCTCGCACTCGATCACGACGACGACACCGCGCGGCTCCAGGATCTCCATGAGGGAATCCGCTATCTGCGTGGTGAGCCGCTCCTGGACCTGCGGCCGGCGGGCGTAGACGTCCACCAGACGGGCCAGCTTCGACAGGCCCGTGATCTTGCCGGTGGTGGCGGGGATGTAGCCGACGTGCGCCACACCGTGGAAGGGCACGAGGTGGTGCTCGCAGGTGCTGTACACCTCGATGTCCCGGACCAGCACCATCTCGTCGTGCCCGAGGTCGAAGGTGGTGGTCAGGACGTCCACCGGCTCCTGACGGAGACCGGCGAATATCTCCTTGTACGCCCGCGCCACCCGGGCGGGGGTCTCCCGGAGGCCCTCCCGGTCCGGGTCCTCGCCCACCGCGATCAGAAGTTCCCGTACGGCGTTCTCGGCCCGCTTCTCGTCGAACTCGCCGATGGTGCCCTCGGCGTCCAGCGTCACCGGGTCGGTCATGGGCTTGCCTCGTTCTCTCGGTTCTCTGGTACGTGCGCGCCAGTGCGGCCGTCGGGGGCGCGCATATGCGCGATGCCGCGCCCCCAAGGCTAAAACCTGGGGAACGCGGCATCCATTCCGGGCCCGGTCCGGGACCGGATCGCACGGTGAAGGGATCAGCTCTCCGGCGTACCGGAGCTGTCCTTCGGGAGGTCGACGTTGTCGACCGTGTTCACGCCGTTGTTGCCGGCCGGGGCGAGCTCCTTGGGGGAGAGCACCGGCGGGCGGGTGGAGGGGGTGCGGCGCGAGGAACCGGTCCACGCCGGGCGGGCCGGGCGCTTCACGATGTGCTTGAAGATCTCGGCGATCTCCTCCTTGTTCAGCGTCTCCTTCTCCAGGAGCGCCAGAACCAGGTTGTCGAGCACGTCGCGGTTCTCGACGAGGATCTCCCACGCCTCGTTGTGCGCGGTCTCGATGAGCTTCTTGACCTCTTCGTCGACCAGCGCGGCGACCTCTTCGGAGTAGTCCCGCTGGTGCGCCATCTCGCGGCCCAGGAAGGGCTCGGAGTTGTCGGAGCCGAACTTGATCGCGCCGAGGCGCTCGGTCATGCCGTACTGCGTGACCATCGCGCGGGCCGTGGCGGTGGCCTTCTCGATGTCGTTCGCGGCACCCGTGGTCGGGTCGTGGAAGACGAGCTCCTCCGCCGCGCGTCCGCCCAGCATGTAGGCCAGCTGGTCGAGCATCTCGTTGCGGGTGGTGGAGTACTTGTCCTCGTCGGGAAGGACCATGGTGTAGCCGAGCGCGCGGCCCCGGGACAGGATCGTGATCTTGTGGACCGGGTCGGAGTTCGGGGAGGCCGCCGCGACCAGGGCGTGTCCGCCCTCGTGGTACGCGGTGATCTTCTTCTCCTTGTCGCTCATGATCCGGGTCCGCTTCTGCGGGCCGGCCACGACGCGGTCGATCGCCTCGTCCAGCATGTGGTTGTCGATCAGCTTGCGGTCGCTGCGGGCCGTCAGCAGGGCGGCCTCGTTCAGGACGTTCGACAGATCGGCACCGGTGAAGCCGGGGGTCCGGCGGGCGACGGCCGCGAGGTCGACGTCCGGGGCGACCGGCTTGCCCTTCTGGTGGACCTTGAGGATCTCCAGACGGCCCTGCATGTCCGGACGGTCGACGGCGATCTGCCGGTCGAAGCGGCCCGGGCGCAGCAGCGCCGGGTCGAGGATGTCCGGGCGGTTGGTGGCGGCGATCAGGATGACGCCGCCCTTGACGTCGAAGCCGTCCATCTCGACGAGCAGCTGGTTGAGCGTCTGCTCGCGCTCGTCGTGGCCACCGCCGAGGCCCGCACCGCGGTGCCGGCCGACGGCGTCGATCTCGTCGACGAAGACGATGGCAGGGGCGTTGGCCTTGGCCTGCTCGAACAGGTCACGGACCCGGGAGGCACCCACACCGACGAACATCTCGACGAAGTCGGAGCCGGAGATCGAGTAGAACGGCACGCCCGCCTCGCCGGCGACGGCGCGCGCGAGCAGCGTCTTGCCCGTACCGGGCGGGCCGTAGAGCAGCACGCCCTTGGGGATCTTGGCGCCGACGGCCTGGAACTTCGCGGGCTCCTGGAGGAACTCCTTGATCTCGTGGAGCTCCTCGACGGCCTCGTCGGAGCCGGCCACGTCGGCGAAGGTCGTCTTCGGGGTGTCCTTGGTGATCAGCTTGGCCTTGGACTTCCCGAAGTTCATGACCCGGGAGCCGCCGCCCTGCATCTGGTTCATCAGGAACAGGAAGACCACGACGATCAGTACGAAGGGCAGCAGCGAGAGCAGGACCCCGACCAGGGGGTTCTGCTTCGACGTCGAGACGTTGTAGCCCTCGGGCAGCGTCTTGGGGTCGTCGTCATCGGCCTTGGCCTGCAGATCCTTGGAGATCTCCACGCCCTGGTCGCCGATGTAGTTGGCCTGGACCTTGCTGGAGCCCTTGATCTTCTGGCCGTTGATCAGCTCGACCTTGATCTTGTTCTCGTCGCCGGTCGTCAGCTCGGCCGACTTCACCAGGTTCTTGTCGATCGCATGCACGACCTGACTGGTGTCCACCGACTTGTAGCCGCCGGACGAGCCGACGACCTGCATCAACACGACCACGGCGAGGACGGCCAGCACGATCCACATGACCGGCCCACGGAAGTAGCGCTTCACGTCCATCCATACGGGGCGCGAGCGCCCCGTCCCTCCTGCCACAGTGAGGCACGGTCACCCCGGAATGAGGTGCCTGTGCGTGCGGTGTCCTGCTCGACCTTGAAAGCTTGAGTTGAAAGCTTGAAAAGACTGACCTTCGGACGGTACCCCAGCATTGTCACCCGACGCCGCCGCGGACGGTCAATAAACCCGCCCTCTCCTGCTCCAACGGCGGGAAACCGGGTGTGGTTCCCGCGCGCCGGAGTGTCCCGCGGGGACCCGGTCCGGGGACCGGGCCGGGGCTCAGCCGCCGTAGACGTGCGGGGCGAGCGTGCCCACGAAGGGCAGATTGCGGTACTTCTCCGCAAAATCGAGACCATAACCGACGACGAACTCGTTGGGAATGTCGAAACCGACCCACTTCACGTCGATCGCGACCTTCGCCGCCTCCGGCTTGCGCAGCAGCGTCACGACATTGAGCGACGCCGGCTCGCGGGAGCCGAGGTTCGACAGCAGCCACGACAGGGTGAGGCCGGAGTCGATGATGTCCTCGACGATCAGGACGTGCTTGCCCTTGATGTCGGTGTCGAGGTCCTTGAGGATTCGCACCACACCGGAGGACTGGGTGCCCGCGCCGTAGGAGGACACGGCCATCCAGTCCATGGTGACGGGGGTGGACAGCGCGCGCGCCAGGTCCGCCATCACCATCACGGCGCCCTTGAGGACACCGACGATGAGCAGGTCCTTGCCCGCGTACTCCGCGTCGATCTTCGCGGCCAGCTCGGCCAGCTTCGCGTCGATCTCTTCCTTGGTGATGAGCACCGACTTCAGGTCGGTGCCCATGTCCTTCTCGTCCACCCGCGCCACTCTCGCTCGTTCAAGACTCGTCCGGCCTACGGGGCGCGCTCGCCCCGTTCGAATCAGCCCTGCCGGAGAACCAGTCTGCCACCCTGCCTGCGAACCGCGACGCGCCCGGGGAGGTTGATGGCGCCCTGACCCCGCCAGCCGGTGATCAGCCGGTCGACTTCTTCGAGGTGCCGGGCGAAGAGCGAACCGGCCGGGCAGCCCGCCGCGATGGCCGCGCGGCGCAGCACGCGGCGGCGGACGGCGGGCGGCAGGGCGTAGAGCTTCGCGACTTCGAGGTCGCCGGAGTCGTCGCGGACGGACGTCTCGACGGCGGCGGCCCAGGAGTCGAGCGCGTCGGCGTCGTCGCGGGAGAGCTGGGCCGTGCGGGCGAGGGCCTCGACGACGCCCTTGCCGAGGGCCTTCTCCAGGACGGGGAGGGCCTCGTGGCGGACCCGGGAGCGGGTGTAGGCCGGGTCGGCGTTGTGCGGGTCGTCCCAGACGGGCAGCGACTGGACCATGCACGCCTTGCGGGCGGTCTGCCGGTCCAGGCCGAGGAAGGGCCGGCGGTAGCGGCCGCCGACGCCGGAGGCGGTGGCCATCCCGGAGAGCGAGCGGATGCCGGAGCCGCGGGCGAGACCCAGCAGAACCGTCTCCGCCTGGTCGTCGCGGGTGTGGCCGAGCAGGATGGCGACGGCGCCGTGGCGCTCGGCGACGGCGTCCAGCGCGGCGTAGCGGGCGTCGCGGGCGGCGGCTTCGGGACCGCCCTCCCGGCCGACGTCGACGCGGACGGCCTCGACGGGGTCCAGGTCGAAGGCGGTGAGGCGGCTGACGACCTCGGCGGCCCGGAGGTCGGAGCCCGGCTGCAGGCCGTGGTCGACGGTGACGCCGCCGGCGCGGATGCCGAGCCGGGGGGCCTCGAAGGCGAGGGCGGAGGCCAGCGCCATGGAGTCGGCGCCGCCGGAGCAGGCGACGAGGACGAGCGGCGCCCGGCCGGGCGCGGAGGAGGACGCCGCACCGGGCACGGCGACGGACGCCGGGGAGACGGGGGGGTGCAGGGTGAGGACGTCGTGGAGTACGCGGCGGACCGCCAGGCGTATCGCCGCGACCGCGGGGTGTGGACCCATGTCCGTGTGTCCAATCGTTCCAGTCGGAGGGCTGTTTGGGAGAGGGCCGTAGCCGTGCGACTTCGAGCCTCAGTCACGCTGTGTGCGTCGATGGTGACAGAGACGAGCCATTACCCGAGCATCGCACGCCCACCCTTGGCAAACGGTCCCTCGGACGGGTGATTACGGGAGCGTTCTTCCGGTACGGGGAGTGACGGGCTCACCCACCGGTCCGCCCGTGCACCCGGGCGACCCAGTCCGCCGGTTTGGCGATCTCGGCCTTGGTGGGGAGCGTGTTCGGCGACGTCCAGACCCGGTTGAAGCCCTCCATGCCGACCTCGTCGACGACCGCCCGTACGAACCGCTCGCCATCACGGTACTGCCGCAGCTTGGCGTCCAGGCCCAGCAGCTTGCGCAGGGCCGCGTCCAGCCGTCCGGCACCGCTGGCCCGCCGCTTCTGGAACTTCTCCCGGATCTCGGCCACGCTCGGCACGACCTGCGGACCGACCCCGTCCATCACGTAGTCCGCATGGCCCTCCAGCAGGGACATCACGGCCGTCAGGCGCCCGAGGACCTCGCGCTGGGCGGGCGTCTGCACCAGGTCGACGATGCTGCGGCCCTCCCCCTCCGGCGGCCTGCCGCCGGCCAGCGCCTGGGCTGCCTCCCGCACCCGCTCCAGCAGGGTGGCGGGGTCGACCTCCGTCTCGCTGAGGAAGGTCTGGATCTCGCCCTCGACGTGGTCGCGCAGCCAGGGGACCGCCGTGAACTGGGTGCGGTGCGTCTCCTCGTGCAGGCACACCCACATCCGGAAGTCGTGCGGGTCGACCTCCAGCTCCCGCTCCACGTGGACGATGTTGGGGGCGACGAGCAGCAGCCGCCCGCCCGCGGCGGCCCCCGGCAGATCGCGGGTCACGGGCGCGAACGTCTCGTACTGCCCGAGCACGCGGGAGGCCAGGAACGACAGGAGCATGCCGAGCTCGACGCCGGTCACCTTGCCGCCCACGGCGCCCAGCACCGCGCCGCCGGGCGCGTTCCCCCGCCGGTCCTGCATCTTCGCCAGCAGCGGGCCGAGCAGCGCCCGGAAGCCCGCCACGTTCGCCTTGATCCAGCCCGCACGGTCCACGACCAGTACGGGCGTGTCGGCGGCCGGGTCCCCGGCCGGCGGCGCCATCCGCGTGAACGCCCGTACGTGCTCCTCCGACGAGCGCGCGTGCCGCCGCAGTTCGGCGACCACCTCGCGCGCCTCGTCCCGGCTGACCTCCGGGCCCGGCCGTACGAGCCGGGTCGCGGTCGCCACCGCGAGCTTCCAGTCGACCATCTCCGCACCACCGACGCTCGTCATGACTTCACCGTACGTGCTGCGCGGCGGTTGGGGAGAGGGGTTGCCGGGCCCGGGAGCGGGCCCGGCGGGGCTCAGTCGGTGGTCGCCGCGACCGCCGAGGCGAGGCGGTCCAGGGCCTGCTGGGCACCGTCCGGCGAGGAGGTGCCCGACGCCAGGAACGCGAACGCCAGCAGCCGTCCGGACGGCGTCACGGCCGTCCCGGCGAGGGTGTTCACGCCGGTCAGCGTGCCCGTCTTGGCGCGGACCGTCGCCCGGCCCACCGTCTCGCGCGGGTAGCGCTGGCGCAGCGTGCCGGTGAAGCCGGCCACCGGCAGCCCGGTCAGCACCGGGCGCAGCCGCGGGGCGGCCGGGTCGGCCGTGCGGGCCAGCAGCCGGGCGAGGAATTCCGCGGTCGCCTGGTCGGCGCGGTCCAGGCCGCTGCCGTCGGCGATGCGCACCCCGGCCATCGGCAGCCCCAGCGCCGCCAGCCGGTCCGTCACGGCCTTCCCGGCGCCCTCGAAGCTCGCCGGCTGCCCGGACGCGAGGGCCGTCTGCCGCGCCAGCGCCTCCGCGATGTCGTTGTCGCTGTTGGTGAGCGCGCGCTCGACGAGGTCGGCCAGCGGTGCGGAGGAGACCGCGGCGAGGCGGGCGGCGCCGGGGGCCGCCCGGCCCTCGGCCGGCTCGCCCTCGACCTCCACGCCGCGCTCCTGCAGCAGCGCGGCGAACCGGCGCGCCGCGTCGGCGGCCGGCTCGGCGCTGCGGTCCGCGGGCCCGCGGTCGGAGTCGTCCAGCCGCCCCTCGTCGACCATGAGGGCGCTGACGGGCGCGATGTTCTCGTTCGGCCCGATCACGTGCTGTGCGGGGCCGGTGTAGCGCGAGGCGTCGTAGGCGAGCCGGGTCCGCCGGCCCCCGGCCGCCTTCAGGGCGCGCGCGGTGGCGTCCGCCAGCTCCGTGAGGCTCGCGAAGCGCGGTCCGCCGCCGGCCGCCGGGCGGGCGGTGAGCGTCGGGTCGCCGCCGCCGACCAGCACGATGCCGTCGCCCGACCGGACCACCGTCGTCTCGATGCGGTGCTCGGGCCCCAGCGCGGCCAGGGCCGCGGCGGCCGTGGCCGCCTTGATGGTGGAGGCGGGGGTGTACGGGGCGTCCTGCGCGGCGCCGTAGAGCGGCTCTCCCGTGGCCACGTCGACGACGGACGCCGAACGGTCCGGCCCGAGCGCAGGGTCCTGCAGGAGCGGCTCCAGCGCCGCGGTGAGGCCCTCGCGGGTACCGGGCCGGCCGGCGCGCAGCGCGCCCAGCACCGGCGGGGCGGCGGCCGGCGCCCGGCCGGCGGCGCCGGGACGACCCTGGTCACCGGCTCGGGCCGCGGCAGCGGCGACGGCCCGTTCGGCCTTACGCTGACCTCCGTCCCAGGGGCCGGCGGCCGTCACGGCTCCGGTCGCGACCACGACACCGGCCACGGCGGACGCGGCGGCGAACCGCATGGTCCGCCGCTGCGCGGGGGGAACGTCCTGCCACCGCCTGACCTGCCAGCGTCCGGACTCCGGCACCACGGACCAGCCCCTTTCGCCACCACACACCTGCGTGGGGGACACTTAATCACCAGACGTATGTGTTGATCATGAAGGAGCCACCCGTGGAGTTCGACGTCACCATCGAGATCCCGAAGGGTTCGCGGAACAAGTACGAGGTGGACCACGAGACCGGTCGCATCCGTCTGGACCGCCGTCTCTTCACCTCGACCAGCTACCCGGCCGACTACGGCTTCGTCGAGAACACCCTCGGCGAGGACGGTGACCCGCTGGACGCCATGGTCATTCTGGACGAGCCGACCTTCCCCGGCTGCCTCATCAAGTGCCGCGCCATCGGCATGTTCCGCATGACGGACGAGGCCGGCGGCGACGACAAGCTGCTGTGCGTCCCGGCGAACGACCCCCGCGTGGAGCACCTGCGCGACATCCACCACGTGTCGGAGTTCGACCGCCTGGAGATCCAGCACTTCTTCGAGGTCTACAAGGACCTGGAGCCGGGCAAGTCCGTCGAGGGTGCCGACTGGGTCGGCCGCGCCGAGGCCGAGGCCGAGATCGAGGCGTCGTACAAGCGCCTGGAGGCCGCGGGCGGCTCGCACCACTGAGCCCTGCCGCTCACCCGGACGCGCGGTCGTCGTACGAGCTGAACCCCTCTACGACTAGAAGCCGCGCGTCCGCTTCGCTGCCCGGCGCGCCGCCGCGCCGGGCACCGTGAGGAACATCCGGGACATCTCGGACCCGAGATTCACTCCGATGGCGATCGCCAGGGCCAGGGCCGCCGCCTTGGTGAGGCTGGAGATGCCGGTGTTCAGCTCGTTCTTGGCGAAGTTCAGCAGCGCGAAGTAGACCGCACTACCGGGCAGCAGCGGCCCGATCGCCGCCGTGACGTACGGCAGCGCCGAGGTGTGGTGATACCGCGCGAGCAGCTGCCCGAAGAGGCCCACGACCCCCGCGGCGACGGCCGTGGCCGGTACCGGGTCGACCTTCATCGTGTCGGCGAACGCCCCGTAGATCACCCAGGCGACCCCTCCGTTGAGCGTGGCCACCCACACGGTGTGACGTTCCTGCTGCAGCAGCACCGCGAAGGCGAAGGCCAGCAGCATGGCCGCCACGATCTGGATGACGGGCCGCTCCCGGTGCTGCAGCGCCGCCTCCGGATTGAGCGTCCTGCCGCCGATGTGGACGCCGCCGTAGAGGACGACGAGCACGCCGCACACGATCCCGACGATGAGGTAGCCGACCTCCAGCAGCCGGGCCGCCGCCGTGATGTAGAAGCCGGTCAGGCCGTCCTGCACGCCCGCCACCAGGGCCCGCCCGGGGATCAGCGCGAAGAGCCCACCGGTGATCACCGCCGACGCCTGGACGTGCGCGGGGGTGGCGCTCAGCGCCACGCCCATCGCCGCGGGCGGCAGGGCCGCGGCCACGAACTGGTAGAACTCCGGCAGCCCGCGCCCCGCCGCCAGCCACGCCAGCCGGTCGCCGAGCATCGCCCCGACGGCCGCCGCGAGGAAGACGACGAGACCACCGCCCACGAGCATGCTGGCCGCGCCGGCGAGCAGCCCGGACGCCGCCGTGAGGCCCCAGCCGGGGTAGGGGTGGCGGTTGCGCCGTATCTCGGCCAGCCGGCGGTACGCCTCCTCCAGGGTCAGGCCCTGCGTGGCGATGTCGTGGACGAGCCGGTAGACGGCGTTGAGCCGGGTGTAGTCGGTGCCGCGCCGCCGCACGGTGCGGTGGGCGGTGACCGGGTCGTCGACGAGGGACGGCTGGTAGCTGACGGTCAGCAGAGTGAACGTGACGGTCGGCTCGCAGCGGGCGAGCCCGTAGGCGTGCGCGACGCCGAACATGGCCGCCTCGACGTCCTCGGCCCCCTCTCCGCCCGCGAGCAGCAGCTCGCCGATGCGCAGCGTCAGGTCCAGGACGCGCGGTACGGCCGGCCCGGCCTCCTCCTCCTGCTTCTCCAGGCGCTCGGGCACCGGCCGCTCGCCGACCGGCATGCGCAGCATGGTGCGCATGCGGTCCTGCCAGGGAGCGGCCTCCTTGACGAGGCTGACCTTGGGTATGCCGTACGGCGGGGTGAAGGCGGGGTACGAGGCGCCGCCGGGCGGCGCGAAGGCCGACCCCTCGGGCGCTTCCCCCGCCTCGGCCGTCACGCCGCTGGGCAGGGCGAACTCGGAGGTGGGGTGCTCTTCCTCGGGCGCCGGCGGCAGGGGCACGCCCAGGGGCGGGGTGAAGGCGCTGTGCGCCTCGTCGGAGTGCGGCTTGCGGTCCTCGGCGGGCGGGTCGGGATCCGGGTCGCCGCCCGGACTCGCCGTTCCGCTGCCCCGCTGCCGTTCCACCACCACGTACTCCTCGGTGCGCCCTCCTGTTACGGCCAGGATGCCTGCCGGGCGAGGGGCCCGCGCACTGGGGGCGGGAAATACGGAGCGACAGGCTCCTTAACGGCTCTCCCGTGTGCCGTTAAGGCCGTCAATGCCGCGAATGCGGTGGGGTGGCGGTGCCAGCGACAGTGGGCGTCAGCGCCGCGGTGCGTGGCCGCCCTGGCCGGGCTGCCCGTCGTCGTAGCCGTGGTGGCCGCGGTGGCCGTAGCCGCCGTCGCCGTAGCCGCCCTCGTCGTAGCCACTCTGGCCGTAGGCATCGTCGTAGCCGCCCTGGGCCTGGTACTGGCCCTGAGCCTGGTACTGGCCTTGCTGCTGCCCCTGGTACTGACCCTGACCCTGGTACTGGCCTTGGTACTGACCCTGTTGCTGGCCCTGCTCCTGGTAGTGGTGACCCTGGTACTGGCCCTGCTGCTGGCCGTAGCCGCCGCCGTAACCGGCCTGGCCGCCGCCCTGGGCCGCGTAGCCGCCCTGGGCCGCGTAGCCGCCCTGCTGCTGGCCGTAGCCGCCCTGCTGGCCGTAGCCACCCTGGTGGCCGCCGCCGTAGCCGGCCTGGCCGCCCTGGCCCGCGTAGCCACCACCCTGGCCCGCGTAGCCGCCCTGGCCCGCGTACCCACCCTGGTTGCCGTAGCCGCCCTGGTGGCCATAGCCCCCGTGGCCGCCCTGGTCCTGGCCGTAACCGCCCTGACCGCCACCCTGGCCCTGGCCGTAGCCGTTCTGGCCACCGGGACGCGGAGCGGACGGGGCCTGCGGGGTGTACGGGGCGTGCGGGGTGAAGGGGGCCTGCGGGGCCGCCGGACGGGCCTCGTCGGCCTCGTCCTCGACCTCGGCCTCGGCCTGCAGGCCGGCCTTCTTGGCCTTGGAACGGGCCCGCAGGAACTCGATGGCGATCGGCACGACCGAGATCAGCACGATCGCGACGAGCATCGCCTCGATGTTCTTGTGGACGAACTCGACCTTGCCGAGCGACGCGCCCAGCAGCGTCACGCCGCCGCCCCACAGGGCGCCGCCGATGATGTTGAAGGTGAGGAACGAGCGGTAGTTCATCCCGCTCACGCCGGCGATGATCGGCGTGAACGTACGGATCACCGGCACGAAACGGGCCAGGACCAGCGATTTCGGACCGTACTTCTCGAAGAACTCGTGCGCCTTCTCGACGTTCTCCTGCTTGAACAGCCGGGAGTCCGGACGCCGGAAGAGCGCGGGACCCACCTTCCGCCCGAAGAGGTAACCGGCCTGGTCACCAAGGACCGCCGCGAGGATCACCAGTCCGCACACCGCCCACAGCGGGTAGTCCAGGCTGCCGGTGGTGACCAGCAGACCGGTCGTGAACAGCAGCGAGTCGCCCGGCAGGAAGAAGCCGATGAGCAGGCCCGACTCGGCGAAGACGATGGCCAGGACACCCCACAGGCCGAACTGGCCGATCAGGTAGTCCGAGTTCAGCCACTGGGGGCCGAGCGCGAGGGTGGTCGGGGTCACGGGTGACAGGCTCCTGGGTCGAGGGCGCCGGCTCGTTGCGAGGCCCGGGCACAGGCGGGAGGAGGTGATGCGCCGCCCCAAGCTATCAACGCCACCGCGGCCCCCCGGGTTCCATGCGGGCACCCGCCGTCCCCACGGACCGCAGATGATCATGTACCCGGACGGCGCAACCCCACCGCCCTGGGGTGCGTCACGGACAACAACCGGCAAAACTGCACAGACGGAGGTGGATGCGATGGGCATCGAGGAGTTCGGCGGCGGTCAGCACGAAAAGTCCGATGTGCTCGTGGTCACGACCAACGATGTTCCCGGATACCGCGTGGAGCGCGTGATCGGCGAGGTCTTCGGCCTCACCGTCCGCTCGCGCCACATCGGCAGCCAGATCGGCGCGGGCCTGAAGTCCCTGGTCGGCGGCGAGCTCAAGGGCCTGACCAAGACGCTGGTCGAGACCCGCAACCAGGCCATGGAGCGCCTCATCCAGCAGGCCAAGGCGCGCGGCGCCAACGCCGTCCTCATGTTCCGCTTCGACGTCACGGAGGCCGCCGACGTCGGCACCGAGGTCTGCGCGTACGGCACGGCAGTGGTGATCACCCCGCAGGCGTGACGCCACCGCCGGGGCGACCACCACGCGGTCGCCCCGGCCGCCCCGGTCAGCTGTTGCGGACGGCGTTCGCGAGGATCGCGTCCCGCAGGTACGAGGCCATGCCGGGCCGGATGGCCTCGTACGTGGCGGTGAAGCGCTCGTCCGCCACGTACATCTCGCCCAGCCCGGTGTGCATCTCGTACGAGCAGGCGTAGTAGTGCTCCCCGATCTGCCGACGGTGCTCCTCGGCGAGATCCATGGCCTCCTCGGACTCCGGCGCCGCCCCCGACTCCATCAGCGCGGCGATCCGCGCGTTCAGCCCGTCGGCCCGCTCCTTGATCCGCAGCCAGTCCTCCTTGGTGTACGAGGACGTACGGCGCTTCGACTCCGCGTAGGCGTCGGTGCCGCCCCACCGCTGCTCGGCCTCCGCCGCGTGCGCGTCGGGGTCGAAGTCCCCGAAGACCTCGAACTTCTCCTCGGGCGTGAGAGAAATGCCCATCTTGCGTGCCTCCATGGCGTGCTCGACGGCGGCGGCCATGCGCTGGAGCCGTCCGATCCGTTCCGCCAGCAGCTCGTGCTGCCGCAGCAGGTGCGCCATCGGATCGGCGCCGGGATCGTCCAGCAGGACCGCCACCTCGTCGAGCGGAAACCCGAGCTCCCGGTAGAACAGGACCTGCTGCAGCCGGTCGAGGTCCACGTCCTCGTACCGCCGGTGCCCGGCATGGCTGCGCCCGGACGGCACGAGCAGACCGATCTCGTCGTAATGGTGCAGCGTCCGCACGGTGACCCCGGCGACCGCCGCCACCTGTCCCACGGAGTGACTCACGTCTCCGCTCCCTTCTGTGTGCACGCTCCACGGTGGGGGCTCACGCGGCGTGAGGTGCAAGTCCGGGGCGCACCGGAAAAACGGTCCGCCCTCACCCGGCCGGGTGGCGCTACGGTCGAGTGCGAGAAACCCGTCCACGACCTCGCCCACGATCCGGTCCATGGGAGCAGTGATGGCCGCAGAAGCCAGGTATCAGCAACCGCAGCGGGCCACGCCGGAGAACTGGATGTACCCGCCGGCCGACGGCTGGACGTACGACCAGGTGAAGGAACTGGTCCTGCCGTTCGACTGGGAACTGGTGGATGGGGCGATCGTGGTACGCGGCATGGCGAATCAGTGGCACGACGACGTGCGCGACGGGCTGCTGGTCGCCCTGCGACTGGCCAACCGGCCCCCCTACCGCGTCAACTCGGAACGCTGCGTCCTCGTCGACGAGGCCAACCCGGCGAAGCCCGACGTCATCGTCTTCGACACCCGTGATCTCGACCGGCGGAGCATGGAATGCGTCCCCGTCGAACGCGTGATCCTCGCTGTCGAGGTCGTGTCCAAGGGGTCGCGCACCGACGACCGATTCCGCAAGCCGGGGATGTACGCCGACGCGGGCATCAGCTACTTCTGGCGTGTCGAACGAGGCGACGACGACATTCCGGTGGTGCACGAGTTCTGGCTGCACCCGGAGGCAGGCGTCTACGCCCCGAGCCCCGACCGCCCCACCCACGTCGGGATCCTCAAGACCGACGTGCCTTTCCCCGTCGAGATCGATCTCGGGAGTCTGATCGAGGTCTAGGGCCTGTCCAAGGGGATCGTGGCCCGTGCCACGCTCCCCTCCAGGCATCTGTGCAACCCTCGACGGGCGTTTTCACGCCAATGCGGAAGGAGACCCTCCCTGTGTGTTTCACGGCATGTGCCGCCATCACTCCGGGAGGTCCGCCATCAACCGCATCCGACGTACCGTCGCCGCAGCCGTCACCGGCATTCTGCTGTCCATCGGGAGCGTGGCCGTCGCCACTCCGGCCCACGCGGACAGTGAGCTCGCGAAGCTGCTCTGTGCGGCCTTCCGGACCGGCTACGCCAAGACACAGCCGCAGGCATGCGAAGAGCTGGAGTGACACCGCCCTCGCGCGTTCGGGCGGTCCCGTGAGGGAATGTCGCACGACCGGGCCCGTCGGCCGGAAGCCGTCCGGCCCGGGACGATACCGTCCCTGGGCCGCCGCGAGCGGCCCGGGGACTGCCTGCGGGCCGCGTACGCGGATGGCCAGTGCTCAGCGGCTCGCCGGGAGCGCCAACTCGCACCAGACCGTTTTCCCGATGCCGTGCGGGCGGGGGCAGAAGCCCCATCTGTCCGCGAGAGCGGCCACGAGCCTCAGACCGCGGCCGGCCTCGTCGTAGGCCGACGGCCGACAGCGGCGAGGGATGCCGTCGCCCGCGTCCGAGACCTCGATGCGGAGCGTTCCGTCGGTCACGACGCACAGGGCGTGGATCTCACGGCCGGGTGACACGCGCGCGTGCTTGCTCGCGTTCGTCATCAGCTCGCTGAGGAGCAGCACGGCGGTCTCGACGGTCTCGCCGTCGACCGCCTCCCATGCGCGCGCCTGTTCGCGCAGCAGTCGGCGGGAGAGCGCCACGTTGCGGGGGTGGCGGGTGAAGCGCCACCAGACGTACGAGGGCAGGGTGTCGAGTCGCACGGCAGTCATCGGTGTCCTTGGGGCACGGGCGTCGCTCGGGAGCGGGGAGTTTTCGGCGTTCAAGGCTCAAAGAGTGCTGTTGCGGGAGCAGAATCGGCAGTATCGACCTGGGTACGGGGCCCTGCCGTCCCTGGCATGGGCTCGGGAAGGGGCAGCGCGGTGTCGACCGAGAGCTCACAACCGCCGATGGCCTGGCGCTATTGCGGCAACCAGATCAAGCTCTGGCGCACGCAGGCGTGCGTGAGTCGGGAGCAGTTGGCGCAAGAGGCCAATTACGGATACGAGAGCCTCAAGTCCATGGAGCAGGGTCGGCGACGGCCCAGCCTGCGGCTGCTGCAGGTCGCGGACGAGATGTGCGGCGCCAACGGGTTGCTGCTGGCAGCGCGGGACTATCTGCAGCCGGAGCGGGTGCCTTCGCATGTGCGGGAGTTCTTGGACATCGAGGCCGAGGCCATCGCCTTGTCCGCGTACAGCCCCCTCCTCATTCCCGGTCTGCTGCAGACCGAGGAGTATGCAAGAGCCCTGATGAGCAACCACTGGCCGCCCGTCGATGAAGAAACACTTGAAGAACGGGTGGCAGCCCGAATGAGTCGACAGGAGAAGCTGACCAGCAGGCCAGCCACGCTGCTCACATGCATGCTGTACGAGGCCGCACTACGTTCCAGTGTCGGCGGATCAGATGTTATGCAGCGCCAGTTGGGACACTTGCTCGACGCGGGGAAGCTACGCAACGTCTCCCTTCACGTCCTCCCTGCCGATCGGTGCGCCCGCGCCCACCTCAACGGGTCGCTCCTGCTGTTGGAGACAGCCCGGCACGAGCACTATGCGTACGTGGAGGGCCATAGCACTCACGTACTGCACACAGACGCGGAGACCGTCAGCGACCTCGTCAAGACCTACGGAATGATCAGCAGGCAGGCCCTGAACTCTGAGGAATCGGCACGTTTCATTGACAAGGTAAGGGCATGGCTATGAGCTACGAGCCGACATGGTTCAAGTCCAGCTACAGCGACAGCTCCATCGGGGACTGCGTCGAAGTCGCCACCCCTCAAGCAATGGTCCACATCCGGGACTCGAAGCTCGGGTCGGCGGACGACCATCCCCGAATAACCATCTCGCCCGCCAGCTGGGCGGCCTTCACTGCCGAGCTTCGGGGGTCGGGGGTCGAGCGACCTCTGTAAGGAATGGGTGGTGGGTCTGAACCCACCCACCCTCCCAACTCGCCCGTAAGCACACGCGGATGACTTTCCGCAACCGAGTCGCCACGGCACGCGATGACGCGCTAGCGTGCGCAGCAACAAATCAACCCCCGCCGGTGCGCCAACACCGAAACGGGGGTCTGACCACCAAGATCGCCGATCCCGTTAGGACGATCCCGTGGCTGACGCCAACATTAGCTCTGCCCCGCCCATGGCCGCACCGGGCTACGGAAAACGAACCGCACCCGGCCAGGCGCCGCGCAGGCCCGGAACGTTCGCACATCTGCCTGCCCGCGAGGCGTACATCGCCTCGTACCTCGACCGTCTCCCCGAGGGCGCGGCAATGGACGTGAAGACGCTGGCCAAGGAGCTGCCGTACGGCCAGCAGGCCCTCCGGACGGCCCTGAACGCCCTGTCGCAGGCGGGCCACCTGCGGCGCGTGCGCGAACCGGTCAGTGAGGACCGTACGCAGTGGGTGTTCCGCACGTACTTCTCACGGACGGCGCGCGACGACGCGTGGTGGTCGCGCTTCCTGACCGGCGACATCACGCCGGAGCAGGAGGCGGCGGCAGCGCCGTCCCCCGCCCGCTCGGAGGCGTACGACGCACTGGCGGCGCTGGGCCGGGCGGATGCCCGCCTGGCGCTGTCGGCGGCGGACTGTGCGGAGTTGGAGCCGCTGGCGGCGGAGTGGCTGAGCCGGGGCGCGTCCAGAGCGGAGCTGATCCGCACGCTCACGGCGGGGTTGCCGCCGGACGTCCACTCACCGGCGGCGCTCACGCGCACGCGGTTGATGGTGAAGATGCCACCGGAACGGGTGATGCCGACGGGCAGCCGCTTGATGGAGTGCACGTCCTGTCGTGTGCCGGGGCGGCCGGAGGCCCTCTCGGGTGGCCTGTGCCGGGCGTGTCACGGGGACCATGAGGCGGCGTCCGGGTTGCCGCAGGTCGACGTGCGGGACCGGGCCGCGGCGGTGAGAGCGGCAGCCGGGCGGGCAGGGACAAGTTCCTCAGGGGCAGGAAGCGCTGACGGGCGGGGCCGTCGCCCGCGGCGGGGTCGTTCGTCCGGCCGGTCGCGCCGGGCGAGTGATCTCGCCGGCCGCCCACGCGCGTCGCCGCCCGCCGGTCTTCCCGCCCGGCAGACTTCGCATCGTCCGGGCGCGTCGTTGGAGTGCGGAGAAGGGTCGGTGTCCTGCCCATGTCCATCGAGGAGAACAAGAAGCTGGTCCGCCGCTTCTATGATGAGATCGACAAGGGCAACGTGGCCGCTCTGGACGAACTCGTGGCCGAGGACTACCTCGACCACTCGCCGCCGCCGTTCCCGGGCTTCGCGCCCGGCCTGGAGGGCCTCCGGCAGGCATTCCGGCTCTTCTGGGAGGCGACACCCGGCACGCACGAGATCCAGGACCAGGTCGCGGAAGGCGACAAGGTGGTCACGAGGCTGATCTGCCGCGGCGTCCACGAGGGCGACCTGCCCGGCATTCCCGCCACGGGACACCAGCTGACGATGACGGCGACGGTGATCCACCGCATCGAGAACGGCAAGCTCGCGGAGAAGTGGTCGGACAAGGACCTTCTGTCCTTCCTCCAGCAGGTCGACGTCCTCCCCCCGCTCGGACCGGACACCGCCTAGTCGACGAACTGCACCTCCGGGAAGGCCGGGGAGGGGCCGTCGAAGAGGCCGTGGTCCGGCCGGTGCAGCAGGTGCGCGTCGAGGAAGGCGCCGAGGTAGGTGCGCTGGACGTGCAGGCTGCGGGCAGGGGCCACCGTGCCGACGGCGTCGACGAGCCTGCCCCTCGGCATTGCGCCTGCCTGCGCGATCCGGGGGAGCTGGGCCTGCAGGTCCGTGAAGGAGTAGTGGCTGGCCGAGAGCATCTGGATGTTGCGGTGCCAGCCGCGCAGGTGCTGCCAGAACGTGGCGTGGGCGGGGTGACGGCTGTTCCCCAGAACGCTGCTCACCAGCAGGAACGGGCGGTCGAGGCCCTCGTCCACGACGGTACCCACGGACTCGGCGCCCGCACCCGTCCCCCCGTCGAGGTTCGCTCCGGCGACGACGCGGTGGTCGTCGTGCATCACCTGCGCGGTGGTGGCCCCGCCGAGCGAGTGGCCGAACATGCCGATCGCGGACAGGTCCAGGCCACGGGCCAGCCCCGCAGGCAGCGGCCGCCGGGACGCGTCCGGGGTGCCGCCCGCGTTCAGCACCTCCAGGCAGTCGAGGACGAACCGCACGTCGGCCACGCGGACGTCCACCAGCGCGCGCAGCACCCGCGTCTCCGTCGCGGGCTGCTTCTCCTCCAGCCGGCCGCCCGGGAACTCCACCGCGAGCGACTCGTAGGTGTGGTCCACGGCCACCACGGCGTAGCCCCGGCTCGCGAGGTCCTCCGCCAGGACCGTGCCGAAGCCGCGCGGCATGTCCTTGCCCGGCGAGTACAACACCACGGGCAGACCGCCGCGCTGCCGCAGCACCGGTGCGCCGACGGCGCTGTGCGTACGGGTGGCCGCCCAGTCGACGGCGCCCGCGCCGACGGAGAACCCCTGCTCCGTCTCCGCCAGCGCCCCGAACCGCGCCGCCGTCCGGGCGGGCAACTGCGGTGCCACGCCCGTCCCCCGCCCGGGCCGGGCCGGGTACCAGAGGCTGACCATCAGCTCCCGCCGGCGCCGCGAAGGCACCCAGGGGTCGCGGCGCGCCCCGTCCACCAGGTGCATCGACGTCGTACCGACGCGGTACGGGCCGGTGGGCGCCGGCAGGGCCGGGGTGAGGGGCTCGCGGCCTCGCCACGGAACTCTTGGTGCGGTCGCCGCCCGTGCGGTGGTGGCTCCCACGGCGGGAGCCAGCAGGGCGAGGCCGAGCGCGCCGGCGACGCGGCGGCGCGTGGGGTTCCGGGACTGGTCGTGGTTGTCCATGACTCGACGCTAGGGGCGGGCTCACGGGCACCACATCGTTCCCGGGGCGCGGGCGTCTCCGCCGCGCGGCGGAGACGCCCGTCATCCGCCGGACAGGTGCCACCCGGCCTCGTCGGGGCGGCCTCCGGCCATGGACTTGTCGATTATCGATATGCCGCGCTAGCCTCCGCCATATCGAAAGTCGATAGGGATGGGGTGCGGTGGACACGCGACTCACGAGGACCCTGGCCTCGGTCAGCTTTGCGCTGGCGGTGCTCTGCGGGCTCGCCTTCGTCGGCACGGGGGTCACGCACATGCTCGACGACGGGGCGGTCTGCGTGCAGACGGACTTCTGGCACAACGCTTCCCTGGCGCCGGACAGCCTGCCGATCGGCAAGGGGGTGGAGGCGTCCAGCAGCGCCACGCGCCTCTGCCAGAACAGCCCCTCGGCGGGTCAGCGCGCCGCCGACCTCGGGGGTGAACTGCCCTGGCTGCTGTTCGGCTCCCTCGCGCTGCTGCTCTTCTCCCGGCTGCTGAAGACCGTCCTGCGGCAGGGCCCGTTCACCGACGCGGCGTCGCGCCGGCTCTCCGTGCTCGGCTGGTTCGTCGCCGTGGGCACGCCGCTGGCCGGGCTCGTCGCCGGCTGGTCACAGTCCTGGCTCGTCGGGAGCATGGCGCCCATCGTGGGTTCCGGGCCGACGGTCTCCGGGCCGCAGGTGCTCGTCCTCGCCGGCCTCGCCGCAGTGATCATGGGGAGGATCATGCGGGAGGGCGTGCGGATGCGAGAGGACCTCGAAGGGACCATCTGATGCCCGAAGAGGAACTGCACTCGATCCGCATCCACCTCGACCGGGTCCTCGCCGAGCGCGGCATGACGCTGACCGAGCTGTCCGCGCAGGTGGGTATCACCGTCGTCAACCTGTCCGTGCTCAAGAACGGCCGGGCCAAGGCCATCCGCTTCTCGACCCTGTCGAGGATCTGCGACGTCCTGCGGTGCCAGCCCGGCGACCTGATCACCCACGTCCCCACCGAACCGGCATAGCGGTGCCGGCGCGGGGCCCAATGACAGGATGCACGGATGGCGACGAACCAACCGTGGGCAGGGCTTCACGATGACCTGCTGGCCGCGAAGACGCTGGTGTACGACCCGAGTGGTTTTGCCTGCTCGCAGCCGGTGCCGGAACCGGAGAGCGCCGAGTACGCGGCTCACGGGTTCACGCTGGACGGGCTGACGGTCAGGTTCCGCGTGGCCAAGACGACCCCGGCGAAGGCCGGCCAGTTCGTCACCGTGTGGCAGCGGTCCGCGGAGGGTCCGATCCGGCCGTTCGACGCCGGGGACGGGGTGGACCTCTTCGTCATCAGCAGCCGTGACAGCGGGCAGTTCGGGCAGTTCGTGTTCCCGCGGGAGGTGCTGTGCGAGCGGGGCGTCGTGTCCCGGAACGGCACCGGCGGGAAGCGGGGCTTCCGTGTCTACCCGCCGTGGGTGACGACGACCAGTCGTCAGGCGGGCAGCACCCAGGCGTGGCAGGTGAAGCACTTCCTGCGTCTCGGGCAGGACGGCGAGGACGTGCCTCTCGACGTGGCCCGTGCGCAGGCCCTCTACCGTCCGTAGGCGACCGTCGGGTGGCTACTTTCCCGTCACCTTGACCCGCCAGGACGAGACGACCAAGGGACAGGCGTGGCCGGGGTCGGGGCGGCAGTGGCGTTGCGCGGTGATGGTGGCGGAGCCGGCCTGTTCCTGGCGAAAGACGGCTGATGCGCTGCCGTTCGGCGCCGTACCGCCGGCGGTACGCCGGAGCACCTCGGTGTTACTCGACTGCGGGGTGCTCCAGGTGTAGCGGAGCCCGTCTTCGCGGTAGCCGGTGAGGCGGACTTCGATGTCGTCACCCAGGCTCGCGGGCACGGACCGGCCTTTGTCGGAGTTCGTGAGCACATGGCGCTGGGCCAACCGGTGCGATGCGGGGCTCTGAGCGACCGCCGGCACTGCCGGCGCTGCCGCGGACGCCACGACGGTCACCAAGGCCAGGCCCATGCCCCATGGAGCGGCAGACCAGCACTTCATTCCCACTCGAATGCCCCTTCCGACGACTGCAACGGACCTATCGTTCCGGCGAGTTCGACGTTCAGACGAAGGGCAGACTCAAAACCACCCGACCGAGGGTTGGTGGCGCCCGACGGGTCGGACGGGCGCCAGGGTCCCCGCGGGCAGGGGCAGGCTCAGCCGATCCAGGCGCTGAAGGTGCCGCCCTGCTCCAGGACGATGTACATGGCGTTGGCGTTGACGGCCGCGTTCCTGTGATCCGCGTCGAGGGTGGCCGTGACATCGCCCCAGCGGTTGATGACCTGCAGGGTCCAGTGGCCCTGGCTCACCTTCGTCACCTTGGCCGTGCTGCCGTCGGGCAGCGGGAACGATCCTTCACCGTGCTGCGCGCCGCCCAGCCACGAGACGGCCTTGCCGTCGAAGGTGAGCACGACGAACATGCCGTTGGCGTTGACGCCCGCGTCACGCCGGTCGGCTTCGATCTTCGCGGTCACGTGGCCCTGGTAGAGGATCTCCAACTTGTAGTGGTGGTCGCCGAGCTTGGTGATGCGCGCGGTGCTGGCGCCGTCGGCCAGCTTCTGGGTGCGGACCTCGGACGTGGCGGCGGTGGGCGCGGTGGACGACGCCTTGGCCGGGCTTGCGGCGACGACGTTCGCGGCCGGGACGAGGAGCGTGGCGGCCAGAGCGGCAGTGGCGGCGGCACGGACGGCGGTGCGGCGGCGGAGGTTCAGGGGCGACACGGGGCGATTCCTTTGGCCAGTCGGGAAGCAGAACGGACGCGCATGCCGTCTCCTCTCTCGTGTGGGGCCGTGAGGTGCGGCGGGCTGCACCGGCAAAACTAATGATCGCCTTTGCCGGAGTCGTCCGTTCCATGTCACGTTGCCGTGACAGCGACATGCTTGAGCAGGTTTGCGACCAGTCGGCGGGGCTTCTCCCGGAGTGCAGGTACCGCGCACGAAGTGCGACTGCGCCGCTGCGCGGCTTGGGGCGGCACGGAGGGGGGCAGGCTGCGCCCCGGGGGCCGTCCGCTGCGCGGCCGTCGGGGCGCCCGGCACCGGGCAGGTGCCGTCAGAGGGACGGACTGACCCTTGTCCCTGCCGGGCTCGCGCCGCCCCCACCATGCCGGAAAGGTTCGCCTAGTACGCCAGTGCGACTTCGCGGTCTACGTCGTCGCCTGCCGTCTTGACCTGCTTGCGGTAGGCCCCCGGCGGCGATCCGAAGTGTCGTTTGAAAGCTTTGGCGAAGGCGAACTCCGACGTGTACCCCGTGCGCTGCGCGATGGTGCTCAGCGGGGTCGGCGATTGGTGCAGCAGCCGCGCTGCGGTGGCCATCCGCCAGTTGGTCAGGTAGGTCAGCGGCGGCTCGCCGACCACCGAGGCGAAGCGGCGGGCGAAGGCCGCGCGGGACAGCCCGGCGCGGGCGCCCAGAGACTCAACGGTCCAGGGATGGCCGGGATCGTCGTGGATCGCCTTCAGGGCCGGGGCGACTGCCGGGTCGGTCAGCGCGGCCACCCAGCCCCGGGTCCGCTCCTTCGGCAGTTCGGCGTACCACGACCGGAGGATGTACAGCAGCAGCAGATCGATGAGCGCCGTGACGACCGCGTCCGAGCCCGGCTGGGGCGCGTGGAACTCCGCGCACAGCTGATCGACCGCCGAGCGCAGCACCGGGTGGCGGCCGGGAAGCGCGGGGAGGTGGATGACCTCCGGTAGATCACTGAAGAGCGGATGCGGGCGATCGACGTCGATCGCGTACGCGCCGCACACCAGCACCGTGTGCGGCCCCGGTCCGTCCACGGTGACCTGGCCGATCGGCGAGGAACGGTCCACGCGCTCCGGTACGAAGTCCACCGGATCGCGGTCCGGCACGTCGCACAGGGTGTGTCCGCCGCCGCGCTGCAGGAACACGATGTCGCCGGGTCCGAGCGCGAGCGGTTGGCCGTGCGGTGGCAGCAGGTGGCAGTGCCCTTCCACGACCACGTGGAATCCGGCTCCCGAGATGGGTTGGAACTTCAGGGCCCACGGGGCGTGCGCGTCGGTGCGAGTCACCATCGGGCGTCCCGTACGCAGCACTTCGAGGGTGTCGCTCAGGATGTCCATAGCGCCACCCTAGTGCCGGCACAGCGAGACGATATGACAAGGAATCGAGACTTCAAGTCATTCACCGTCTCGATGTGGAGGCGTACGTTCTTGCCACGGCGGTTGCCGAACCCCGCACTGCATCGACGAAGGAATGGATCCCATGTCTCTGGCCGGCAAGAAGATCGTGATCATCGGTGGAACCTCCGGCATCGGCTTCGAGGTAGCCCGACAGGCCGCGGCGGCCGGCGCGGACGTCGTGGTCGCCTCCAGCAATCAGGACCGCGTGGACGCCGCGACGAAGCGGTTGGGCGAGCGGGCCGAAGGCCGCCGCCTGGACGTCGCCGACGGCAACGCCATCGCCGCGTTCTTCGAGCAGGTCGGGCAGTTCGACCACCTCGTCTACACCGCGGGCGAATCTCTGCTGATCAAGCCGTTGGCCGACACCACCCCGCAGGAGGCCAGGGACGTCTTCGAGCGCCGGTTCTGGGGCGCGTTCCTCTCCGCCAAGTACGCTGCACCGCGACTGCGCGACGGCGGCTCGATCACTTTCAGCTCCGGCGTCCTCGCGATCCGCCCCCTGTCCGGAACCGCGCTCACGGCAGGTATCACCGGCGGCATCGAGGCCCTGTCCCGGGCACTCGCCGTCGAACTCGCCCCTCTGCGCGTCAACGTGATCCAGCCCGGTGTGATCCGCACCGAGCTGTGGGACGGCAGTGTCCCGGACCCGGAGGCATTCCTCCAGGGCGCCGGGTCCGAACTGCTCACGCGGCGCGTCGGCACTGCCGAGGAAGCCGCGGCGGCCTATCTCTTCGTCCTGTCCAACGCCTACGTCACCGGCACCACGCTCGCGATAGACGGCGGCGCGGCACTGGTGTGACGCCGGTACATGCCGGAGCACCCCGAACTGGCCATAGCGTCAGCGGAATACGAGGCTCTGAGGCGAACGACGCCCACGTTCGCAACTGTGATCGATCGGACTGCGCCGTAATCGGCTTGGCCGTAACTGGCCCTGGGCATCGGCCGGGCCGACCGGAATGGTGGAACGCGCCCCCGGTGGCGCTCCTGCCGCCGGTGGATGTGGACCGTGAGAGAGGACGTCACGCGCATGCCTCCGATCCCGGTAAAACCTGGCATCTACAAGATCCACGCCCACATCATCGGCCCGTCCGCCCTGCTGACGGCCACCGAGCACGCCACCAAGCACGGCGCCCCCGTCATCACCGACCGGCTGAACCCGCTCCCGATCGAGCAGGATTGGATCATCGAGCCCGCCGAGCCCGTCCCGGGAGCGCCGTATGTGATCCGCCTCGCCCACCACGAGCAGGCGGGCCTGGTGATCCAAGAAGACAAGCTCTATGTCAACAGCGTGCCGCGAGCCGAACTGGCGAAGTTCACGTTCGAGAGGGTCATCGGCGGCGTCAAGGTTCTGTCGGACAAGGGCCTCGCCCTGCGCTCCGGGCACCGTGGCGCACAGATCGTGCTGGTGCCGCCCAAGCCCGAGTTCCAGGAGACCTTCACCCTGGAGTTCGTCAGCCCGATCAACGAAGAGTGAGGGCTGTCAGCCCGTAAACGGTGGGCCGGCCTCCACGGCTACCACGCCGCTGTCGGCCGGCCCGCTGGGCACCCTCCGGGTCAGGGCCTCTGGCTGCTGGCCGCCGTTACCGCCAGCTGCACGCGACTGTGGCGCGCTGTCTCGATCTCGTCCAGCACGGCGATCGCAAGATCTGGGTGGGAGATGCGGCCCGGACCGTCCAGTACCGTTCCGATCGCCATCCGGTAGCCGCCCGTGGACTCGGCGTCCGCGTTCAGATCCAGCGGCGGCACGATCATCAGCCAGTCGAGCCCCGGCCCGGCCGCGGAGAGAAGCTCGTACTCCGCGACATGCCCCTGCGCGAAGGCCCGCCACGCCTCCGGGAACTCGGGCCCGTCCATGATCCGCACGCCCGGGGACGTCTCCAGCGTCGTCGCGATGCCCAACGTCACCAGCCGCCGCACCCCCGCCGCGGCCAAGCCCTGGATCAGCGCGCTCGCCGCAGCGGTGAAGAACTCCTCCGAGCCGACGTCGAGGCGGACCGAGGCGTTGAGGGCCGCGCCATGGCCTGCGGCCAGTGCCGCCACCGACTGCGGATCGGTCACATCGCCCTGGACGACGGTGACCTGAGCTCCGCTCAGGTCCTGATGCTTCGCGGGGTCTCGGACCACCGCTGTCACCCGGTGGCCGCGGGATACCGCCTCCGCCACGGCCGCCCGGCCGACCCGTCCACCTGCTCCGAAAATGATGATGTCGTTGCTCATGGCAGGGACCGTAGGACGGAAGTGCCTGGTTACTGCAAAGGTACTGGGCTAACGTCGGGCAGGTGATCAAGCCCCTGGACGCAGACATGTTCGACGACCCCGTGTGCTCCGACCGGGCGCAGCCGTTCCGTGTCGGCGACAAGTGGACCGCGATGGTGCTGCGCTGTCTGGAGGCGGGCCCGCGCCGGTTTTCCGAACTCCGTGTCCCGCTGCACTGGATCACCCCCAAGGTGCTCACCGAGACCCTCCGCTCGATGGAGCGCAACGGCTTCGTGACCCGGACCGTCCACAACGAGAACCCGCCGCGCGTGGAGTACGAGCTGACCACGCTCGGCCGCTCGCTGCTGGACCCCCTGAACACCGCCTGCGACTGGGCGCGCACGCACGTACCGCAGATCGTCGAGGCCAGAACGGCGTACGAGGCGGGCTGACGCCCTCTGGCCGATGCGGAGCCGATTCACGGCCGGGCCACCACACGACCGCGCAGCGGACGCCCCCCAGGGCGCAGTCCTCCCCTCCGCGCTCCAAGCCGCGCAGCGGCGCAGGCAACCGTAGGTACAGCGTAGGGGCGCCGGGCGGACGCGAGCCGGAAACGCGGACATCCCGCTGCTCTCACATGGCGGCGGTGAGTCCGTCGAGGAGGGCGTGGAGGCCGGTTGCGTAGGTGTCGTCGGGGGCGGCGTTGTAGTCGGCGGCGGCGCTGCCGAGGCGGGCGCGCAGGCGCGGGAACCGCTCGGCCACTTCGGTCGCCTTGGCGAGCGTCTCCTGGAACAGCTGCTCCGGGTCGCCGCCGTCGCGGCCCAGCCGGCGGGTCAGCGATGCCTGGGCGGACGCGCCGACGGCGTTGCCGAGCACGTAGGTGAAGACGGCGGCCGCCGCCCGGTCGGCCTCGGCGCCCGTGAAACCGGCGGCCTCGTAGACGGCGAGGCTGTGGTCGTCGTAGCGGGCCTTGCCGGGGCCGTAGAAGAGGTGGGAGCCGAGGGCCTGCACCAGCCAGGGGTGCCGGCAGAGCATGGCGTGGAGGCCGTCGGCCATCGCGACGGCCGCCGTGCGCCAGTCGGCCGGGTCGATCCCGGGGAGTTCGACCTCCTGCCACACGTGGTCACCGACGAGCACGACGAGGTCGTCCTTGTTCTTGACGTGCCAGTAGACGGCCGTGGGGGCGGCGCCGAGCCGCTTGCCCAGGCTGCGCATGTTGAGGCCCTCCAGGCCCTCGTCGTCGAGGAGCTGTACGGCGGTGGTAACGATCTGGTCGCGGGTGAGCGTGTCGCGTGGCATGCGCTCACGATAGGTCGCCGACGGCCAACTTGTACGAAGTTCAGGACTGCTCTTGCACTTAGTTCAAGAGTCGGGCTACCTTCCTCTTGTACTTAGTTCAAGCCGAACGAAGCCGACCCGGGGGAATCCGAACGTGAACGCCTTCATCGCCGCCATGCAGCTGTCCGTCGCCGCCGCTTTCGTGAGCATCCCCGTGGTCCGGGCCCGCTTCGGGACCACCGCCACCGCCTCCGCCCACGCCGAGCTGCGCCGCCAGGGGGTGCGCACCACCGTCCTGGAGGAGAACGGGATGCGCTTCGACGCCGGCGGCCACGAGACCTGGGCGCCGGTGGGCATCGCCACCGTCCTCGCGGCCACCGCCGCGCTCAACCTCGCCGGAATCTCCTGGGCCGGGGCGTTGAACTGGATCGTTCTCGGGCTCGTCCTGGCCATCAACTGCGTGATCCTCCACAGCAACCTGACGGCCACGACGTCCGTCCAGGCCGCCTTCTCCCGCAAGGGCGACCCGGACCTGGCCCGCATCGACGTCGCCGCCCTGCTCAAGGCCGCCGAGGCGGGCTTCCCCCGCTGGGTGTGGATCCTGCAGAACGCCCGCCACGTGGTCGTGTTCGGCGCAGCCGGCCTCGCGCTGACCGCCGCCGGCCTCGCCTGACGCCGGAGTTCGCCCCCGCCGGGCCTCGTTCACCCACCGGCGCCCCGGTACGTCACCGGCGTCGCCGGTCCGTAGCCCGGTCGGATGAAGAGCGGTTGTCGCGGTGTGCGCAGGGAAATCTCACGGCACTCGTCCGCGCGTCCGAGCCCCGGTCAGGGCTCGGGCTGCGTCCGGGCCAAGGAGGTCCCGCTCATGTCACGCTCACCGCACCGAACCGTCCTGCGCACCCTCCCCCGTACCCTCCCCCGCGCCCTCGCCGTACTGCCGGCGCTGCTGGCGGCGGTCGTCCTGCCGGCGGGCCCCGTGGCCGCGGAGCCGCGGGGCGCGGCCGTCACGGTCACGGTGGTGATCGAGGGCCAACCGGCCGCCTTCGTCCCGCAGGCCGTCAGCATCCACCCCGGCGACTCGGTCCGCTGGCTCAACAACGACAACGACACCCACACCACGACGTCCGACTCGGGCCTGTGGGACGCCGTACTCGACCCCGGCCAGAGCTTCACCCGGCCGTTCCCGGCAGGGGGGACCTTCGCCTACCACTGCGAGTTCCACCCGTCGATGACGGGCACGGTCACCGTCCAGTAGCGGCGCCGCCTCAGCGGTTCGCCGCGCCGGGGCCGGCGTCCGGGCCGGAACCAGGGCCCTGGTCCGCGTCCGCGTCCGAGTCGGCCTCCGGCCCCGCGTCCCGGCGGTACTTCTCGTACACGTCCGCGTCCGTGACGATCCCCTCCCACTGATCGCCCTCGCCCGCCATGACGTACGCCCCGCCTTCGAGCCGCTCGATCAGGCCGCGCGTCCACTCCGCACCGCTGTCCGCGGTGTGCGCCCACATCGCCATGATCTCGCCGATGTGGCCCCAGTCCTCGCCCTCCGCCGGGGTCCAGCGCCGGCGGATCTCGTCGCGCCGCTCCTCCAGCCCGGCGAGCCGCTGCTTCAGCAGGGCGATCGCCTCGGCGCGCGACAGGTCGACGACGAACCCGATGCCCGCGGTCAGCACGTCGGACTTCTCGTCGACGGAACGGAGCGCCTCGCGCAGCAGCGCGAAGTACTCCCGCTCGCCGGTCTCGGTCAGCTCGTACTCCGTGCGGGGCGGGCCGCCCGCCTCGCTCGGCGCCACGTCGTGCGCGAACAGCAGCCCTTGCCGCGCCATGGACTTCAGCGCGTGGTAGATCGACCCGGGCTTGGCGTTGGACCACTCGTGCGCGCCCCAGAACTCCAGGTCGCCACGGACCTGGTAGCCGTGCGCCCGGCCGTGCTGACGGACGGCGCCCAGCACCAGCAAGCGGATGGCCGACATCTCGCCCCAGCCTCCTCTTGTTGCCGTACTTGCCGTGCCGTCGCGGATGTGCCCAGCCTAGGCGCCCCCGCCGCCGTCCGACCCGCCGCCCACCGTGCAGGACCGGTCAGGATCCGTGCACAGTGGAACGTTTTGCCCCGTGCAGCGCTCTAGCCAGGTGCGCACCGGTTGGCGGCGCTCTGGACCGGTGCGTCCAGGCCGAGACGTCTCAGAGGGTTTGCTGATCCATGGGTCTGACGAGTGGCACGCTCCTGGTGGGTGTCGTGCTGGGCACGGTGGTGGTGTTCGCGCTCTCGGTGTGGCTGTGGCCGCGCCTGGCCCGGAGCGGCTGGAACTGGATGCTGGGGCGGGCAGGGCTGATCGTCTTCGTGCAGCTGCTCCTGTTCGCGTCCGTCGCGCTCGCGGCGAACCGCAGCTTCCTGCTCTACAACTCGTGGGCGGACCTCGCCGGCACCAAGCGCCCGCCGGCCGCGGCGCCCGGCGGGGCGGCCGTACAGGTCCTCGGGCGGCAGGCCCCCGAGGTGCCCGGCGGCAGCAACCCGCGCTCCGGCGGCGTCGTCGAGAAGGTCGTCGTGCACGGCGAGCGCTCCCGCACCGCCGCCCAGGCGTACGTGTACCTGCCGCCGGAGTACTTCCAGAAGGGCGCCGAACGGCGGAAGTTCCCCGCCGCCGTCGTGCTGACGGGCTACCCGGGCGCTGCGGAGAACCTGGTCAAGGGGCTGCGGTACCCGAAGACGGCGTGGACGCAGGTCAAGCAGAAGAAGATGCAGCCGATGATCCTGGTGATGATGCGGCCCACCATCGCGACGGCCAACACCCAGTGCATCGACGTCCCGGGCGGCCCGCAGAGCGAGGCGTTCTTCGGCGCGGACGTCACCAAGGCGATTTCGAGCTTCTACCGCGTCGGCACCTCGCCGCGGAACTGGGGCATCGTCGGCGATTCCACCGGCGGATACTGCGCGTTGAAGATGGCGCTGCAGCACCCGGAGACCTATGCGGCCGGCGTGGGCCTGTCGGCGGACTACAAGCCGGAGATCGACAAGGACTCCGGTGACCTCTTCCACGGGAACAAGAACGAGGAGAAACGATCCGACCTGCTGTGGCACCTGGACCACCGGCCGCAGGGCGCCTCCTCGTTCCTGGTCACGACCTCGCTGCAGGGTGAGTCGAACTACAAGGCGACCCAGCAGTTCATCAAGAAGGTGAAGAGTCCCGCGCGCGTCTCGTCGATCACCCTCGACCGCGGCGGGCACAACTTCAACACCTGGCGGCGGGAGATCCCGCCGTCCCTGCGATGGCTGAGCGGGCGCCTCGGCGCCGAGTGAGGGCCGGGGACGACGAGCCCCCGCAACCCCCGGCCTGGACCCGGCCTGGACCCGGCCTGGGCCCGGGCGGGACCGGGGCCGGACCGGCGGCGGAGCCCGGAGCGCCGGGACCCTACGCCCCCGCGCGGCCCTCCTCGTCCACCAGCTCGAAGGCGGTCTTCCCGTCGATCGACTCGCGGATGACGTCGGCGTGCCCCGCGTGACGGGCCACCTCCTCGATGAGGTGGAGCATCACCCAGCGCATGGAGACGTTCCCCTTCGGGAACCACGGCGCCTCCGGCAGCGCGAACGTGTCCTCCAGCGGGACCGAGCGGATGAAGCGCTCGGTCTCCGCCGCGACCTCGGCCCAGCGGGCGAGGAGCACCGCGACGGTCTCCTCCTCGGTCGGCTTCCAGCCGGCCTGCCAGCCCTCCATGGCCTCCTCGAAGCTCTGGGTGGCCTGGGCGCCGCGCGCCCGCTCGATCCAGTTGCTCTCGGCCTGGATGGTGTGCTTGAGCAGCGCGTGCAGCGAGAGCTCGCTGGCGCTCGGCACGGCCGCGGCCTGCTCTGCCGTCAGCCCCAGGACCGAGCGGCGCATGCCGCCGCGCTGGGCTTCGAGGAAGTCGAGCAGCGTGCCGCGCTCGTCGGAGACGTTCTTCTCGATCACGTGAGTGGGCATGGGATCCCCCTGGTTTCTCTCGTCCGTCCGTTCCCTTGCGACGCGTTCACACTAGGACCGAATGAGGTCAGGTTCCGTCCTACATGCGCACACGGCACGGATCAGAACGGGAATCTCGACCTGCCGTGCTGGATCGATATCCACTTGGTCGTCGTGAACGCCTCCACCATCGAGTCGCCGTTCAGCCGCCCCACACCCGAGTGCTTCTCGCCCCCGAACGGCACGATCGCCTCGTCGTGCACGGTCCCGTCGTTGACGTGGATCATGCCCGTCTCGATGCGTTTGGCGATCCGCACGCCCCGTTCCACATCGCCCGTGTGGACCGCACCGCTGAGCCCGTACGGCGTGGCGTTGGCCATGCGGACGGCCTCGTCCTCGCCGTCGAAGGGGAGGATCAGCGCGACCGGACCGAAGATCTCCTGCCCGAGGATCGACGCGTCGTCCGCGAGGCCCGTCAGCACGGACGGACCGACCAGCGTGCCGTCCGTCTCCCCGCGTACGAGCGCGGTGGCGCCGTCCGCCACGGCCTGCTCCACGAGCGTAGTGATCGCCTCCGCCTGCCCGGAGTTGATGAGGGGGCCGATGTGCGTAGCCGGATCACCTGGGTCGCCGACCCGCAGGGTCCGCACCTTGGCGACGAACTTCTCCGTGAATTCACGCTCCACCGCCCGGTCGACCAGCACCCGGTTGGCCGCCATGCAGACCTGTCCCTGGTGGATGAAACGGCTGAAAACAGCGGCGTCCACGGCGTAGTCGACGTCGGCGTCGTCGAGGACGATCAGCGCGCTGTTCCCGCCGAGCTCCAGGATGGTGCGCTTGAAGTGGGAGGCGGCGACGGTGGCGACGTGGCGGCCCACCTTGTCGGAACCGGTGAAGGAGATGACCTTGGGCACGGGGTGTTCGATGAGCGCGTCGCCTATCTCGGCGATGTCGGTGACGACGACGTTCAGCAGCCCGCCGGGCAGCCCCGCCTCCTCCAGGACCTTCGCGACCAGCCCGCCGCCGCAGACCGGCGTGTTCTGGTGGGGCTTGAGGACGACGGCGTTGCCCAGCGCGAGCGCCGGAGCGACGGACTTGATCGACAGGAGGAAGGGGAAGTTGAACGGGCTGATCACCCCGACGACGCCGACCGGCACCCGGTAGAGGCGGTTCTCCTTGGTGTCGTCCGGGGAGGGCAGGATGCGCCCCTCCGCGCGCAGCGCGAGGTGGATCGCCTCCCGCAGGAACTCTCGGGCCAGGTTCAGCTCGAACGCGGCCTTCACGGCCGTTCCGCCGCACTCGGCCGTGATGGCCGCGGTCAGCTCCTCCTCGCGGTCCTCGATGATGCGCACGGCCCGCTCGAAGACGAGCCGGCGGGTGTACGGGTTGGTGGCCGCCCACGCGGGCTGGGCGCGCTCGGCGGCACGGTACGCCTGGTCGATCTCGGTGACGCTGGCAGCGGTGATGGAGGCGAGCTTCTCCCCGTCGTAGGGGTTGAAGTCCACGATGTCCCAGGAGCCGCTGCCGGCCCGCCATTCCCCGTCGATGTACTGGTAGGCCAATGCGTCGAAGTAGGTGCTGTAGGACATGCGCCATCCTGTCTGCGAAAACCGGGGCTCTCGTGACGCCCGTAAACGATGTGCGTGCTCCTGATGGGACGTCATCGTACTGATGTGTCAGTACAGTTGAAGTAGGCGTCCGATCAGATCGCGGCTCGCGGCCGGCGAGAGGCTGTCGGCGTGCAGCCGCTCCATCACCCGCTCGTACTGCGCGACGTCCTCGGACTTGTCCAGGTAGAGCGCGCTCGTGAGCTGCTCCAGGTAGACCACGTCGGACAGGTCCGACTCCGGGAAGCGCAGCATCGTGAAGGCGCCGCTCTCCCCCGCGTGCCCGCCGTGCGCGAAGGGCATCACCTGCAGCGTCACGTTCGGCTGCTCGGAGATGTCGGCGAGGTGCTGGAGCTGGTTGCGCATGACCGTTTCGCCACCGTAGGGGCGGTGCAGCGCCGCCTCGTCCAGGACGGCGTGGAAGCGGGGCGCCCGCTCGGAGAACAGCAGCTTCTGCCGCTCCATGCGCAGTGAGACGCGGCGCTCGATCTCGGCCTCGTCGGCCTTGGGCTGCCCGCGCACGACCACGGCGTGGGCGTAGCCCTCGGTCTGCAGCAGGCCGTGCACGAACTGCACCTCGTAGATCGAGATGTGCGAGGCGGCGCCTTCCAGGCCCACGTACGTCTGGAACCAGCTGGGCAGCACGTCGCCGTAGCTGTGCCACCAGCCCGCGACGTTGGCCTCGCGGGCCAGCCCGAGCAGCGCCTCGCGCTCGGCGCCGTCGGTGACCCCGTAGAGCGTGAGCAGATCCTCCACATCACGCGCCTTGAAGCTCACCCGGCCCAACTCCATACGGCTGATCTTCGATTCGGACGCACGGATCGAGTACCCCGCTGCCTCACGCGTGATGCCACGCGACTCGCGCAGCCGCCTGAGCTGCGAGCCCAGGAGTATGCGTCGCACCACGGAACCGCTCGACTCGCTCGTGGCCATCTCTGCGACCCTTCCTCTTCCGGTCCTGTTCCGGCCTTGTCCGTTCCGCACCCTTCTGAGGGCGACCCCCGCTACCCCCGGCGCCGAAGTCTGCCATCTTCGGGCTCCGTTGAGTGCATGTCCGGTTACGCAGACAAGCCACCCAGCGGAGCGCTACCGCAGCGGGCGTAGGGAGATTTGCTCCCCAACCCCCTTGTGCGCCCCCAAATCCACCCCGTGCACGTGCATCTGCCCTTGCATCCGCCCCGCGCATTGGCAACCATGGAGCTCGCACACGTGCACGTCACGTCCTCGATTGCCAGGAGTGCCTCGGATGGGTACCGAAGGATCGACTGTGCTCTCTCCCTTATGGAGAGGGTTGCCCGCGATCGACTCATCCGCCGTCTCCAACTCGGCATCCTGTGCGCTGCCTCCCCGCTTCGAAGCGGTCAGGAACGCTCGGAAGTTCACCAGAGCCACGCTCAGTCAGTGGGACCTGAGCGGGCTCTTCGACGATGTCGCCCTCGTGGTCTCGGAGCTGGTGACCAACTCCATGCGGTACGGGGTTCAGGCGGACCGCATGAGCGGCGGCGGCGGACCGGGCGGCGGAGGCGGAGGGGGCGTCGGCATCGGCATCGGCGAGTACGAGCCGTCCGTACGGCTGCACTTGATGCGCTGGACGTCGCGGCTGGTGTGCGCGGTGCGTGACCCGAGCGAGGCGAGCCCGGTCGTGGGCGAGGCGGACGCCGGGGCCGAATGCGGGCGCGGGCTCACGCTCGTGGAGTCGTTCAGCGACGCGTGGGGCTGGCACCCCCTCGCGGGTGCGCTGCAGGGCAAGGTCGTCTGGGCGCTGTTCCGTCTGCCCCAGCACGGCTGACGGACCGGGCAGCACTCCGGGAGGGACGGCAGGCGGGGAAACGAGCGGGGGCGGGGGCGGCCACCGCGGCGGTGACGGGGGTGACCGCCGCGGAACGGGTGGGGGAGGCCGCTGTAGCGGGGGTGGGGGGCAACCGCTACGGGGGTGGGGGGCTCTGGCGGCCGCGGGGGAACGGGGGGACGCGGCGGTGGGAGCGGGGGCGACCGCCGGGGCGGGGGGCGGCCGCAACGGGTGATCGATTATTCGGCGATCCGTCAGCGATCAGTCAGCGATCAGATAGTCGAATTCGCCGTCCTTGACCCCCAGCAGCATCGCCTCGATCTCGGCGGGTGTGTACACGAGCGCCGGACCGTCCGGATGGCGGGAGTTGCGCACGGCGATCCCGCCTCCCGGCAGCTTCGCGAACTCCACGCAGGAGCCCTGGGAGTTGGAGTGCCGGCTCTTTCGCCAGACGACATCATCGATGTCCGAGGCGGCCATGCCGTTGTATGCCTGGGGCACTGGACTCTCCCGGATCATTGCAGGGGGCACCCTCACCCAGAACACGGTTTCGAGGATGGCAACTGCTCCGGATCATAGCCGCGTTCATGTGCCTCTGCATGAGCCGATGCACGTGCACTCAGGGTGTTCCCGCCACTACTTCACGACTTCTTCCCGGAAGATGAACCTCCAGCAGAACCGCCTCCGGAATAGGGCAGCAACGCCATCTCGCGCGCATTCTTGATCGCCCGTGACAGCTGTCGCTGCTGCTGCACGGTGACACGGGTCACGCGGCGGCTGCGGATCTTTCCGCGGTCCGAAATGAACTTTCGCAGCAGGTCGGTGTCCTTGTAGTCGACGTAGGTGATTCCGGCCGCGTCCAGAGGATTGGGGCGAGGTTTGAGGTGCTTGCGCTGATCAGGGCGGCGGGCCATGAACGGAGTTCCTTTCGGCAGGTGGTGGCGGGGCGAGTCGTACGGGGGCGGCGGGTCGTGGGGGAACCGACCGGAGATCAGGACGTCGGAGATCAGGACACCGGATCGAGCAGTTGATCGAAGGCGCGTGACAGGCTGCGCCAGGCGTCCGGCCCGCCCGCGTATTCGGCGTCGGTGAGCAGGCACGATTCCAGGAGCGAGCGCAGCCCGGCACCGTCCAGCCCGGGCGAGGTGAAGGTGAGGTACTGGCCGCGGTCGCCGTGCTCCGGATGCCAGTCCAGCGAGGCCGCCACGCGGCGCTCCGCGGGCACCATCTCCCAGGCGGCGTCCGGCAGCGCCGCGAGCCAGGGCCCGGCGTTCTCCACGCACAGGGCACCGCCGGCCGCGTCCCACGACAGCAGCGTGTCGGGCCGGTCGGCCAGCCAGAACCGTCCCCTGCTGCGCGCGGCGGCGCAGGTCAGGTCCTCCAGCGCCTCGTACAGCCGCCCGGGGTGGAACGGCCGGTCGGCGCGCCATACGAGCGTGGCGACGCCGTGCGCGTCGGCCTCCTGCGGCAGCAGCGCGCAGGCCGGGTGCTGGCGGGCGGCGGCGGCCTGGACGTCGAAGCCGGCCACGGCGGCGGCCGCCAGCCCGGCGGAGTCGACGGGGATCTGCCGGGCGGCGGGAGCGAGCTGTGCGAGCAGGGCGTAGTCGCCTGCGCCGGCTTCTTCACCTTCGTCTTCACCCTCTCCGGTGCCGGCTGTGGTGCCCTCCGCCACGGTCAGCACGGAGACGTACTCCAGTTGCCGGGCGAAGGTGTCGCCGACCGTGCGTTCGTCGGTCGGTGCGGCGGCGAGTCCGGCCTCGGCGAGGTCGTCGCCGTTGGCGAGCGTGGGCAGGACCAGGGCCGGGTCCACGGCCGTGAACACCCCGGTGAGGCGGGCGTCGTCGCCGCAGTGGGCGGCGACGACCTCGGCCATGGCCTTGGGCTCGACGGAGTCCCACAGCTCGACGACGGCGAGCCGGCACAGGCCGGAGCCGGCGAGCCGCTCCAGTTCGGGCACGAGGTCCTCGCGCAGGGCGCAGCAGGCGCAGTCGTTGACCAGGGGCGTCTCGCCCTCGTGGAGGAGGCCGGTGCGGTCGCGCACGGTCCGGCGGACGGTGCCGCCGGCGGCGGTCGCGAGGTCGTGGTGCAGGGCGACGCTGCCCGGGAGGGTGTGCAGCAGCCGTTCGACGGTGGCTCTGCGGGCGTCGGCGTGCAGGCCCCCGACCAGGACGACGGGCAGGGGCACGGGAGAGGACGCGGGCGGGGGCAGGGGCGGAACCGGCCCTTCGGCGGCCATCAGCGGCCGCCCTCGCGCCTGCCGTAACGGCGCTCGAAGCGCTCCACGCGGCCGGCGGTGTCCATGACGCGCGCGGTGCCCGTGTAGAAGGGGTGGCTCGCCGAAGAGATCTCGACGTCGATGACGGGGTAGGTGTTGCCGTCCTCCCACTCGACCGTCTTGTCGCTGGTGGCGGTGGAGCGGGTGAGGAAGGCGAAGCCGGCGGCGCGGTCGCGGAAGACGACGGGCCCGTAGGGCGGGTGGATTCCGGGCTTCATGGCGCTCAGCGCTCCTCTCGGAAGGCCACGTGACGGCCGGCGACCGGGTCGTACTTGCGCAGTTCCAGGCGGTCGGGGTCGTTACGGCGGTTCTTGCGGGTCACGTAGGTGTAGCCGGTGCCGGCGGTGGACCGGAGCTTGATGACGGGTCGTAGTTCGTTGCGGGCCATACGGGCTACTATACAGAAATGGTTTCCATTTTCATTAGGAGGTGTGCGTCATGTCCGCCCACTGCCAACTGACCGGACGGCAGCCCGGATTCGGCAACTCCGTCTCCCACTCCCACCGGCGCACGAGCCGCCGCTTCGACCCGAACGTCCAGCGCAAGCGCTACTGGCTCGCGAGCGAGGGGCGCCACGTCCGGCTGACGCTGAGCGCGAAGGGGATCAAGACGGTGGACCGGATCGGCATCGAGGCCGCGGTGGCCCGCATCCGCGCACGAGGAGGGAACGTCTGATGGCGAAGAAGAGCAAGATCGCGAAGAACGAGGCGCGGCGGCTGATCGTCGCGCGGTACGCCGCCCGCCGCGCACTCCTGAAGGCGGTCATCCGCAACCCGCAGACGCCGACCGGCGAGCGCGAGGCCGCCCAGCGCGAACTGAGCCGCCAGCCGCGCGACGCGAGCGCCACGCGCGTCCGCAACCGCGACGCAGCCGACGGCCGCCCCCGCGGCTACTTCCGCGCCTTCGGCCTCTCCCGCATCAACCTCCGCGAGCAGGCGCATGCGGGGTACTTGCCGGGGGTGCGGAAGTCGAGCTGGTAGGGGCTCGGGGGGCGGCGGCTGGGCTCGGGCGGGCCTGGGCCTGGGCGGCCGAGCCGGACCGGGGCACCCAGGCCCAGGCAGCCGGGATCGTACCCACGACCCGCAGGGGCGGGCCGCCGTCGACGGCCGCTACGGCAGGTGCCCGGGCAGAGGCGGCCTACGGCCGGCGCGTGCGGCGGCCGTAGGTACCGGGTGGGCGGTCGGCGGTGGGCGGCCGGCGCCCGCCCGGCCTATCCGTCCGTACCGGTGGCGGACGTCGGGACGAGGAGCAGCTCGTCCGCGTAACACCAGGCCCAGTCCTCGCCCGGTTCGTAGGACCGTGCGAGGTCGTGTCCGGGCACATTGTGCGCGTGGGCGCTCGCGTGCCGCTTCGGGGAGCTGTCGCAGCAGCCCACATGCCCGCAGACGAGGCACTCGCGCAGGTGCACCCAGGTGGACCCGATGCGCAGGCACTCCTCGCAGCCCTCCGTCGTGCTCGCCAACACCTCCCGGGCCTCGTCCAGGTGTGTGCACTCACGACCGGTGGGACGGCCCTCGACATCGGCGGCGACCTGCCATGCCATTGGCTCGCTCATGTCTCCGAGCGTAGGCCCGCACGCGCCCCTCCGCGCGACGGGAGCCACCCCCATGCGTGGCGAAACCCGAGGTCAGCGCGATTGTCAGACCCTGCTGGCAAACTCACTTCCGTGAGCCGGGGAACGGAGACGGGCGACGGGGGTGTTCGTCTCCGCTCCCGGCCCACAGACCGGCCGTGCCGCCAACGGGGGGAGGCACGGAAGGTCGGGGGGAGCTGGGGGGAGGGCGGGGGCTGGGGGGAGGGGGAGCCCCCCAGCCCCGTGACCCCACTTCGCAATCCCGCACCCCCGCACCCCGCACCCCTCCACCCCCACACCACCCTGACAGCCCGTCATCGCCGCTCCCCCGGGCGGCGCATTCCAGCGGGCAGTGCGGCGCGCCTCCTTGCACCATGGCCGAAGGGGCCGCCATCGGACGGCCCCGATCCGTCGCACCCCAGGCAGGTACCCCGCCATGACCCTCAGCCTCGACCAGCTGAGCCGCTGCACCGTAGCCGTCGACCTCGGGGCGGCCAGGACCCGCGTCTACCTCAAGGACACCGGCCTGGTCGTGGACGAACCGAGCCTGGCCGCGATCAACACCCGAACGGGCTCGCTGATCGCGGTCGGCACGCTCGCCGGCGGCATGGCCGGCCGCACCCCCGGCCACATCCGCGTCGTACGCCCCATCTCCGGCGGCACGGTCGTCGACATCGACATGGCCCAGCGCATGCTGCGCTTCCTCGTCGACGACAAGATCCGCCGCGCCTGGCGGCGCAAACCCCTGCTGCGCGCAGCCGTCTGCCTCCCGCACGACGCCGAACCGATCGCACAGCGGGCCGCCGTCGAGGTGCTCAACGCACTCGGGGCGCGCCGCGTCGAGCTCGTCGACACGCTCATCGCCGCCGCAGTCGGCTGCGGACTGCCGGTCGAACAGCCGGAAGCATCGATGATCGTCGTCTGCGGGGCGGCGTCCACGCAGGTCGCCGTCCTCTCCCTCGGATCGATCGTCGCGGCCGAGAAGGTGCAGGTCGGCGGCGACGCGATCGACTACGCCGTCATCCAGCACCTGCGCAGCGAACACGAGCTGATGCTGCCCTCCCAGGGCCTGCACCCGCTGCACCTCGCCCTCTTCGACCGTTACGCGGCCAGCGCCGAGACGGAGGTCCGCGGCCGGGACGTGGCCACGGGCCTGTCCCGTACGGTCCTCGTGAACACCGCGCACGTCCGCGAGGCCATCCAGAAGCCGCTCACCGCCGTGATCGACGCCATCGGGCGGGTGCTGCGCGAATGCCCGCCCGACCTGGTCGCCGACCTCGCGGAACGCGGCGTCATGCTGGCGGGCGGCAGTGCGATGCTGCCGGGGCTGGACACAATGATCGAAGAGGCGACCGGCATGTTCGTCCGTATCGCGGACCAGCCCGACGTCTGTTCCGTGGTCGGACTGGGCGCCATGATCGAAGGAAAGATCAAGCCACTTCATCTGGACCCCATGACGAGCTGAAGGACGCGGGACGCGAACTGAAGGCCAACGCCCCCGCCCCCCATTTCCAGCCCACTCCAAGCTCGATTTGGCTCATCTCCGCCCCCTTGGGAACTTCTTTACCCCCCGGAACAGTTCTGCAGGTGCACCCCTATTTCACAAGGAGAAACACGCACCATGGCGCTCTGGGACCGGCTCAAGGATTCGGCCACGACGATGCAGGGCCAGCTGCTGGCGAAGAAGAACGAGCTCAAGAGTGGCGCATTCCGTGACGCGAGCATGGCAATGTGCGCCCTGGTGGCGGCTGCTGACGGTTCGATCGATGCCTCCGAGCGGCAGCGCGTCGCTTCGCTGATCGCCACCAATGACGTTCTGCAGAACTTCCCGGCGGACGACCTCCAGGCGCGTTTCAACGACTATTGCCAGAAGCTGACGGCCGATTTCGACTTCGGCAAGGTCAGCGTCATGCAGACCATCGGCAAGGTCCAGAAGAAGCCGACCGAGGCACGCGCCGTCATCCAGATCGGCATTGTCATCGGCGGCGCCGACGGCGACTTCGACAAGACGGAACAGGCCGTTGTCCGCGAGGTGTGCTTCGCGCTCGGCATCAACCCGGCCGAGTTCGACCTCTGACACCTGCGAGAACAGGGAGGGCCAGGAAGGCGGGGAGGGCCGGGCGGGCCGGAAGGCGTGCGAGCGTCCGGCAGCGCACCTGTTGCCGACAACGGCGCATAATCGCCCCGCCCTCGGGCGGTGCGGCGCGGTTCACCCCCCGGGTGACCTGCGCTCGTACCGCCTGCACTCCCCCGGCGGACCGTCTCCCGCGCTGTCCGACGCGACCGCCTTGCCACGCCCGGCGATCTCGCAGCAGATTGTGGGCCCATGACGGACGGGCAAGAGCACCGCCCCGGCACGAGCGGCCCCTATGGCAGCCCCAACGGCAGTCCCAGCGGCGGCCCCGCCCACGGCCCTCGCGCCGGCCACCCCGGCGCCTTCACCTACCTCCCCGCCGACCACGAGCTGATCGTGGTCGCCGACCCTGCCGCCGCCCTGCGCGCGCACCCCGGAGGCATACGTTCCGATTCCGGCGCCGACGTGACCGCGCTGAACCGGTTCCTGACCGACGAGCAGCTCACCCTCGAACCACTCTTCGGATACGGACGCTCCGACGACCGTCCCGGGGACCGCTCCGACGACCGTCCCGGGGGCCGCTCCGGGGATCGCTCCAGGGAGCCGGCGCACGACGACGAGCTGCCGGCGCTCTTCCACCGCGTGCGCGGCACCGAGCGCCATCACCACGAGCTGGCCGCCCGACTGGCCGTACTGCCGGGGGTCGACGGGGCGTACGTCAAACCGGGTGCCCTGCCCGCGTACGGCCCCCACGGCGAGGGTGACACGGCCCTGGCCACCGCCACCCCCGACTTCACCGCCCGCCAGGGCTACCTCGGTCCCGCCCCCGGCGGCGTCGACGCGCGCTGGGCGTGGACGCAGCCCGGCGGTACGGGCGAGGGCGTGGGCGTCGTCGCCGTGGAGGGCGCCTGGCGGCTCGGCCACGCGGATCTGGGGCGCAAGCTCGCCGGTATCGTCGCCGGTACGCCCCTGGAGGACCCGGCGTGGTGCAACCACGGCACCAGCACCCTCGGCGTGGTCGGCGGCGACCGCACGGGCCGCGGCATCACCGGCATCGCCCCCGGCACGCTCACCGCCGCCGCCTCCTTCCCCGGCATCGGTTCGGCCCGGGCGGTGTGCGCGGCGGCCGACCGGCTGCCGCCGGGCGGACTGGTGCTGGTGGCGCTGCACCGGCCGGGCCCGCGGTTCGGCTACCGCCACCGCGACGACCAGCGCGGCTGCATCCCACTGGAGTGGTGGCCCGACGACTTCGCCGCCGTCCGCTATGCCGCGGCCCGTGGCGTGCTGGTCGTGGCGGCCGGCGGGAACGGCGGCGAGTGCCTGGACGACCCGCTGTACGAGGCGCGTCCGGACGGCTTCCCGTCCTGGTGGCGCAACCCGATCGGGGCCGCAGGCCCCTCCTCGGGCGCGGTGCTCGTCGGCGCGGGCGCGCCACCCCCGGGCACGCACGGCCGGGACCACGGCCCGGACCGCTCACGGCTGGCGTTCTCCAACCACGGTGGGCGCCTGGACGCCCAGGGCTGGGGCCTGGAGGTGACCACCGCGGGCGGGTACGGCGACGGCGCGGGCGATCTGCAGGGCGGTGCGCAGGAGGACGTCTGGTACACGGATGTCTTCTGCGGCACGTCGGCCGCCTCGGCGATGGTGGCGGGCGCGTTGGCCACGGTCCAAGGGGTGCTCGCGGCGGCGGGCCGTGAACCGTTGTCGCCGACGCGGGCACGTCAGTTGCTGCGGACGACGGGCTCGCGGCAGCAGGACGCGCCGGGCCGGCCCGCGTCGCAACGGATCGGCAGCCGCCCGGACATCCGCGCGGCCGTCGGCCGGCTACTGCCCTCGCGCGTCGCCTCCGGCACCGCCGAACGCCTGTGGGACGAGCTCATTCCGTACCCTCCGGAGCGCCCACCGCAGCTGCGGCTGTACGTGGCCGGGGCGTGGCGCGGGCTCGACAGCCCGGATCCGGCGGTACGGCAGGCAGTGCACACGGCGTTCGCGAGCGGCCGCGCCGGGAGCACCGGGAGCGTGCGGGTCTGGTACGCGGACGACAAGGTCGTCGGGCTGGTCGTCACGGACAGCCCGTAGACGGCCTCAATCGGGTTGGCCTGGGGGGCGGTTGCTCGTGGAGGCCGGGGCCTAGGCCAAAGCCGGTCACGGGCGACGGCCCGGGCCGAGGTCAAAGCCCGTCGCACGTGGCGGCCACCGCCACGAGGCCACGCCGTCCGGCGACGTGCCGGACGGGCCGACGACGGTGCCCGGTGGCAGGGCCCAACGGGCGTCACCGGCAGGTATCGACTCCGGGGCCAGCCGCGCCGGGCCCGTGGCTCGGCAGGCCGCCGGCCCTGCGGGACAACGCGCCCGGCAACCGTGCCGCGGCCGGCCGCCCCGGCGGCATCGGCCCACCGCCACCAGGGACTCGCCGAGGCCCTCCCTCAAACCGTCACCGACGCCATGGCGTCCCGCTCGTCCTCGCCGGGGCCGGGGTTGGGGCCGGTCCACGTGCCGAGTGCGATCTCGGCGGTGATGCCCGGCCCGAAGCCGGCGATGATGCCGCGGGCATCGGCCGGGGCGCCGCCGTCGACGAAGAGCCGTTCCAGGGCGTCGAAGATCACCGCGCTGGCGATGTTGCCGCGCTCGGTGAGCGTCTCCCGGCTGTAGCGGAACGTTTCGGGCGCCAGGCCGAGGTACTGACTGAGGTCGTCCAGGATGCGCGGGCCGCCGGCGTGCACGATGTAGAAGTCGAGCTTGGAGACGTCCCACTGGTGGGGTTCCGCCATGTCGCGCATGGCGGGTGCGAGCATGGCCATCGTCCCGGGCACGCGCTTGTCCAGGATGAAGTGGAAGCCGGTGTCCCGGACCCCGTAGGAGATCCACTCCTCGGTGTCGGGCACGAGATGCGAGCCGTTGCGCTCGATCCGTACGCCCGAACCGCCCTCGCCGCGCACGACGGCCGCGGCCAGGGCGTCGCCGAAGAGGCCGTTGGAGAGGAGGTTCCCGACGCCCAGGTCGGTGGGCTGGTAGAGCAGTGAACAGAACTCGCACGCAACGATCAGCACATTGGCCTGCGGATACGCCTGACAGAAGTCGTGCGCCCGGTTGATGGCCGCGCCACCCGCGGCACAGCCCAGCTGCGCGATGGGCAACTGCCGGGTCTCGTTTCGGAAATCCATGGTGTTGATCAGCCATGCGGTCATCGACGGCATCATGAAACCGGTGCACGAGACGTACACGATCAGGTCGATGTCACGTGTCGTCAGCTCGGCGTGGTCGAGCGCCCGGCGGACGACGTCGGGAACACGGGCCTTGGCCTCGCGTTCGTAGCGGGCGTTCCGCACGGTGAAACCGGGGTGCTTGAGCGTGTCCTCGATCGGTTGAACGAGGTGTCGTTTCTGCACGCCCGTGTTGCCGATCAGCCGGAGTGCGAGCTCCAGCTGCGGGTGATCGCCGTGGAGGGTGCGCGCGAGGTGGAGGGTCTCCTCCCTCGTGATCACGTGCTCGGGGACGGCGATCGCCGGTCTGCAAAGTGTCGCCATAACGGCCTCCCAGTCGCGTCGGTTCTCGATGCCCAGGGCCGCCGAAAAGGCGTGCCAGCTTATGTGCAGTGCATGCCGCACAGGGAAGCGCGCCACACCTATGCTCGGAAAGTTCACCCGAAGAGCGGACTTATCAGCACAAAGTGAACTGGCGTCCGTCGAACGCCATGGGAAGTCCACGGGGAAGGCACAGCTTTCCCACAGAATTGACGGAGAAACGGCATACATACGATCAATACAGCTGATACCGCACGCACGCGTCTCCAGGACCGCCGCCCACCACTCACCCGGCCGCCCCGGCCCCCTCACCCGCCCCGTTCCGGCCCCGGCCAGGCCCCGACCCCAGCCCCCTCCGGGCCACACCGGGCCGCCCTCCGGAACCGTCGTCCGCCCTGGCACACTGCACACCCATGACCAGCACGAGAAATCATCTCCTTTCCGGCAAAGTGATCTTTATCAGCGGGGCGAGCAGCGGCATAGGCGCTGCGGCGGCCCGCGTGTTCGCGCGCGAGGGCGCGACGGTCGTCCTGGCCGCCCGCCGCGAGGAACGGCTGGCCGCCCTCGTCGAGGAGCTGGGAAGCCAGGGCGCCGAGGCCGCGTACGTCGTCGCCGACGTCACCCGGGACGAGGACGCGCGGCGCGCCGTGGAGTTCGCGGTCGAGCGGTACGGGCGGCTGGACGCGGCCTTCAACAACGCCGGCATCGGCGGTGACCGCACCCCCATGCACCTCATGGGCGCCGACGTCTATGACGCGATCATGGAAACCAACGTCCGCGGCACGTGGAACTGCATGCGCCACCAGCTGGCGGCGATGCTGGCGAACGGGGGCGGCGCCATCGTCAACAACAGCAGCGTCGGCGGCCTGGTCGCCATCCCCGCCGCCGCGCCCTACATCGCGTCGAAGCACGCCGTGGTCGGACTGACCCGGGCCGCGGCCGACGAGTACGCCAAACAGGGCATCCGGGTCAACGCCGTTGCGCCGGGGACCACGCGCAGCGAGATCACGGCGGACTGGTTCGACCGCAACCCGGGCCTGGAGGACATGGTCAACGCGATGACGCCGCAGGCCCGGACGGCCGACCCCGAGGAGATCGCCGAGGCGGTGGCCTGGCTGCTGAGCGACCGCTCGCCGTTCCTCACGGGCGTGGTGATGCCGGTGGACGGCGGCTTCGTCAACCAGTGAACCGGTGAACCGGTGACTGCGCCCGGGCCGGGGGACGGCGGCTCCGGGCGCGAGGACGGACAGCGGCGGGGGCCGCCCGCTCAGTTCAGCGGCCCCCACAGCCCGATCCGGAAGGCGGCCTCACCGTTCTGCTCGCCGACGACCTCGACGAGCGTCGAGCCAGAAGCACCGGAAGCACCGGCACCACCGGCGACGTCGCCCGTACTGACGGCACCGGCGGGCCGCACCACAGCGCTCAGCCGGCAAGGGGCGTCGAACTCGACGTACCGGCTGAAGGACGTGGTCACGTCCGCCGGCACGAGGACGGCCGGCGAGACGGCCGCCTGGGCGGCCTGGGCGGCCGCTCCGAGGAGGGACAGCCCGGGTACATGGTCGACGGGGTGGTCGAACATGGTCTTGTTGGCGACGTCGTTGCGCAGCAGCCAGGTCCCCGGCCGGTCGGTGGCCGCCAGGACGACCTCCGCGGCCGAGCCGCAGCCCACGCTCGCCGCGGGCACCGGCGGCGGCACCTCCCACGCGCCCCAGCCGCCGCCCCCCGGCGACAGGTACGGGCCGCGGAGCCGGCGATAGACGTCGGGGGAAATCCAGGCGGAACGGGAGTGGGCTCGTATCACCGCATGGCTGCCCTGCCGGACGGTGAAATCCATCGTTTCGCCACCGATGAGGCTGCCACCTCGCCCGTTTTTCGCCGGAGAACACCTCAGGTCCACGGTGAGACGCAGTGATCCATTCCCCTCCGCGGGCAGTGTCGGGGCAATGCTGTAGTTCAGGTCCCACAGCAGCGATTGATGATCAAGAGGGACGCCGAACTCGGCATGGGAAATGGCGAGTCCGCACTGACGCACCGTCTGTGCGGCGAGCACGGGATCGGGCCGGCGGCCCGATGTGCTGCCGGGCCACTCGACGGCGAGCGTGAATTCCCGGGGGCCGCGACGGGCCCAGCCGTAGACGAGGACGGATTCCTCGTCGTGGAAGTGGACGAGTTCCTTGGCGATCCGGCCCTCGCCCAGGTGGGAGGCGGCGGAATGGGACGTTCCGGGTACTTCTGCGGCGGCCCGTCCGGAGTTCTCCGCATGGGCCGGGAGTGTCAGCCCACCGGAACCGGTTGCCGATTTCGGAATTCCGGGCACCAGCGTGCAGGATTGCTGCAGAGTTACGGACATGATCCCCCCTGGGGCGCCAAGACGTAGGACTGAGCACGAAGAGACTGGCCGCCTAAGATACCTACCTATTGGTACATTCCAATGGGGGCCGTTGAAGAGAAGGAGGGGTTTCCGTGGCGCAGCAGGAGCGCGCAATCCGGACCCGGCAGGTGATTCTGGAAGCTGCCGGGAGAGTCTTCGACGAGTGCGGTTACGAAGCGGCCACGATTTCCCAGATCCTTGCCCGCGCCGATGTGACGCGGGGTGCCCTGTACTTCCATTTCAGCTCAAAAGAAGATCTTGCTCGTGGCGTTCTCGGCGAGGCTGTGACGACGGAGGGCGTGGTACCGCAGCAGTTCAAGTTGCAGGAGTTGCTGGACACTTCGCTGCTGCTCGCCTACCGGCTGCCCCGTGAGCCGATGCTGCGCGCCTCGATCCGGCTGTCGGTCGACATGCGGGCCCGCGCGCTGTTCGGCACCAGCTGGCCGGACTGGATCACCGTCGGCGCCGAGCTCCTCGCGGACGCGAAGGCCCGCGGCGAGACGCTGCCGCACATCGACCCGGTGGAGACCTCGCGACTGCTGGTCGGCGCCTGGACGGGCGTTCAGCTGATCTCGGAGGCCGTGGCGGAGCCCACGGAGCTGGTCCGTGAGATCTCGCTGCTCTTCCAGCTCCTGCTGCCGAACATCGCCGTGCCCACGGTCCTGGCCCGCCTCGACGTCTCTCCCGAGCGCCCCCTCCGCCTCCGGGCAGCAGCCGCGGAGTCGGCAAGCCACGCCTGACCGACCCGAACGGCCCGAGCTGCCCGAACGGCCCGGGCCGGGCGCCACGGCCCCGGATCCCCCCGCCACCGCCCGCCACCGCCCCGGCGCACACCGCCGGGGCGTCGGCCTGCGCCGGCACCTACGGAACACGTAACGCGGAACGCGGAAAGGCCACCCTGAACGTTCAGGGTGGCCTTTCCGATGATGGAGCCGCCTTCGGGATTCGAACCCGAGACCTACGCATTACGAGTGCGTTGCTCTGGCCAACTGAGCTAAGGCGGCACCGCTGCGGAAAGCCGGGGTCGGCATCAGCAGCGGGCCCAAGTTTACACAGTTTTCCGAGGTGCTCCGCACACGGTGGTCCGGGAGGGGTCCGGGCAGGTCAGGGGGTGGGTCAGGAGCACTTGCGGGACGTGGGGGGCGGGGTGGTGGTGAGCAGGTAGTCGTTGATCGCGGAGTCGACGCAGGAGCTGCCGCGGGTGTAGGCGGTGTGGCCGTCGCCGTCGTAGGTGAGGAGGCGGCCCGAGGAGAGCTGGGAGGCGAGGGCGCGGGCCCAGGGGTAGGGGGTGGCGGGGTCGCGGGTGGTGCCGACGACGAGGATGGGAGCGGCGCCCGGGGCCGTGATGCGGTGAGGGGTGCCGACGGCTGGGACGGGCCAGTACGCGCAGCTCAGCGCGGCCCAGGCGAAGCTCGTGCCGAGGGCGGGGGACGCCTTCTCGAAGTCGGCGAGGGAGCGGCGGACGGCGCCTGGGGTCTGGAAGGCGGGCGGCAGGTCGAGGCAGTTCACGGCCGAGTTGGCGGGCATGAGGTTGGCGTAGGCGCCGTGCTCGTTGCGCTCGTAGTAGGCGTCGGAGAGCCGGAGCAGCAGGGCGCCGTCCCCGCGTTGGGCGGAGCGCAGGGCCTTGCGGAGGATGGGCCAGGTCGCCTCGTCGTACATGGCGGAGATCACACCGGTGGTGGCGAGGCTCTCGGTCAGCTGCCGGGACGTACCGGTACGAAGCGGGCGCCGGTCGACCTCGTCGAAGAACATCTTGAGGCGGCTGCTCGCGATCTCGGTCCGGCCGCCGGCTTCGAGCGGGCAGTCGTCGTGCTGGGCGCAGTCCTCGGCGAAGGAGGCGAAGGCGGTCTGGAAGCCTGCCGTCTGCTCGCGGTTGACCTGCTCGGCGCTGAGGGACGGGTCCAGCGCCCCGTCGAGGACGAGCCTGCCGACGCGGGACGGGAAGAGGCCGGCGTAGGTGGCGCCGAGGAACGTGCCGTAGGAGGCGCCGACGTAGTGCAGCTTGTCGTCGCCGAGGACGGCACGGAAGACGTCCATGTCGCGGGCGGCCTCGACGGTGGAGACGTGGCGGAGCAGCTTGCCCGAGTGCTCGGCGCAGGCTTCCGCGAAGCCCCGGTACGCCGCGGTGAGTTCGCGGACCTCGGCGGCGTCGTCCGGGGTGGCGTCGACCTGGGTGAAGGCGTCCATGTCGGCATCGGAGAGGCAGGTGACGGGCTCGCTGGCCGCCACGCCGCGCGGGTCCATGGCCACCATGTCGTAGCGGGCGCGGACGGAGGCGGGGTACGAGGAGGCCGCGTACCCCTGGAGGAAGCCGATCGCGGAGCCGCCCGGGCCGCCGGGGTTGACCATGAGCGAGCCCAGGCGCTTGCCGGGGCGGGTCGCCTTCTTGCGGGAGACGGCGAGCTTGAGGTCGCTGCCGGTGGAGGGCGCGGCGTAGTCCAGCGGCGCCCGCAGCGTCGCGCACTCGAAGTCCCTGCGCTTGCCGGGGCAGGCGTGCCAGCTGAGTTTCTGTTCGTAGTACGGGCGCAAGGCGGTGGGCACTTCCTCGTGTGCTCTGCCCGATGCCGCCGCGCTCGGCGCCGCACCTCCCGAGACGGCGGCGGAGACGAGCAGGGCCGCGGTCGCGGCCAGTGTGCCGGAGACGCGGAGCAGGCGGCTGGTGTCCATCGGCTGGTCCCTCTGTGTGGGAGACAGGTGGCAGGGCAGGACCTGCGGCACGGGACGGACGCACGGGGAGACGCGGCGTGGTGCGGTGCCGTGCGGACATGCCGACCGGGACGAGCGAGCGGGCCGGCATGCCGACGTACCGACGACATACGTCACATGTCGTACATACGTAAATGCGTAGGACCTACACGGGCAATACGGAGCGTATCCGGACCGATACCCCGGTTGGCCAGCCTTACGGGCGACTACGCCTCGTACGAGTGAGGAATCACCCAACCTGCGGTGTGCCCCGCCTCGGCCGTACTAGTCCGCTGATCCGCTTGTCCGCCCGTTCCTCCGCGTCAGCCCGCGCGCAGGGCCACTGCCATCGCCTCGACCGCGAGCAGCGGGGCGACGTTGCGGTCGAGCGCCTGTCTGCAGGCGCTGATCGCTTCGATGCGGCGCAGCGTTCCCTCCGGCCGGGAGGCCGAGGCGACCCGCTCCAGGGTGTCACGGGCGTCCGCGTTGGCGAGGGCGACGCGCGAGCCGAGCTGGATCGCCAGCACGTCGCGGTAGAACCCGGTGAGGTCGGACAGGGCGAGGTCGAGGCTGTCGCGCTGGGTGCGGGTCGCGCGACGCTTCTGCCGGTCCTGGAGCTCCTTCATCGCACCCGCGGTGCCGCGCGGCAGACGGCCGCCGGTGCCGGCCGCGGCGCCGAGCGCCGCCCGCAGCTCCTCGGTCTCCTTGGTGTCGACTTCCTCGGCGACCTGCTTGGCGTCCTCGGCGGCGGCGTCGATGAGCTCCTGGGCCGCCTTGAGGCAACCGCCCATGTCCGCCACGCGCAGCGGCATCTTCAGGACGGCCGCACGGCGGGCCCGGGCGCGCTCGTCGGTGGCAAGGCGGCGGGCGCGGCCGATGTGCCCCTGCGTGGCCTGTGCGGCCTGTGCTGCGAGCGCCGGCTCGATGCCGTCCCGGCGGACGAGGATGTCCGCGACCGCGGCCACGGGCGGGGTGCGCAGGGTCAGCGACCGGCAACGGGACCGGATCGTCGGCAGCACGTCTTCCAGCGACGGCGCGCACAGCAGCCACACCGTGCGCGGAGCGGGCTCCTCGACCGCCTTGAGGAGGACGTTGCCGGCGCCCTCGGTCAGCCGGTCCGCGTCCTCCATGACGATGACCTGCCAGCGGCCGCCGGCGGGCGACAGCTGGGCGCGACGGACGAGCTCACGCGTGTCCTTGACGCCGATGGACAGGACGTCCGTGCGGACGATCTCGACGTCGGCGTGCGTACCGACCAGGGTGGTGTGGCAGCCCTCGCAGAAACCGCAGCCCGGGGCGCCGCCGAAGGCCCGGTCCGGGCTGACGCACTGCAGGGCGGCGGCGAAGGCCCGGGCGGCGGTGGCCCGGCCGGAACCGGGGGGCCCGGTGAACAGCCACGCGTGCGTCATCCTGGACGCCGGTGCCGACGCCTCCGACGCCTCCGACGCCTCCGACGGCGGAGCCGACCCCGCCGCCTCGGCGGTGACCAGGGCGTCCGCGTCACGCGCGGCAGCGGCGAGCTGCTCGATCACCCGGTCCTGGCCGACCAGGTCGTCCCACACCGCCATGGCTGTCCTCCACGCGCCGCCGCTACTACCCACTGCCGTCCGTCTTGCGGCTTTCCATTGTGGGCCACCCCACTGACACCCCGAACCAGACGACGGCGGCGACGAGCGAGCACCCCGGTGTGGATGGCCCGGCACTCTTGAAGCGACTTCCGCCCGGCAGCCGCGCCCGGTGCAGCGCAGAACGCAGCACCAGGCGGGCGGCCTCGCGGGCCTACCGGCCCCGACGTCCCTCGTCGTCCGTCGAGCCGTCGTCGCGGCGGCCGAGGAGGTCGTCCGCGAGGGTGGGGGCGTCGTCCTCTGCCCATTCCGGGCGGCGGCGCCGACGGGCGGGGCCCTGCTCGTACGTACCGTCGCCGGTGACGGGCGGCAGCTCGCGCGTCCGCTCCGGCTCCGCTTCGGCCGGTGCCGCGTCATCGGGGCGGAACAGCCAGTCCGGCACCCGGTCGGCCGGGTTCTCCGGCCGGGCCGAAGGCTCCGGCCGGGCCGGCGTCTTCGGCAGTACGGCCGTCTCGTCCTGGCCTGCGCCGCCGTCGGTCGCCTTGGGCTCGACGCCCCAGGTGACGCGCTGTGCCGGCCCGCCGAGGACCGGTACGGGCGGGAGTACCGCCGTCTCGTCGTCCGTGCCCGGGTCCACGGGCCTCAGCACCGCTTCCCGCGGATCGGGCCGGTGCACGACCGGCGACTGCAGGGTCTGCGTCTCGTCGGCGCCGCCGCCCTCCTCGGGCCTGCGCGGCGCCGGCGTCTCCACGGTCGGCGCGTCGTCCGCAGCGGCGGCGGACGGGCGCGACTCGGCGCGCCGGCCCGTTCCGGCGTTCCGCTGGTCGGTGACCCGCGGAACGGGTGCCTCGGCCGCAGGCGCGGCCGCCTTGCGGAGCGAAGCGGTCCCGACGACGGGGGCTCGCCCCGCGGCGTCGGCATCGGCACCGGCAGCCCGCGGCGCGGGCGTGCCGGCGGGCCGCACGCGCGCGTCCCGCACGTCGTCGCTCGTCCTCGGCGCCGGCGTCTCTACGGTCAGTGCGTCCGCGTCGGCGGCACCACGCGCCCCGGCATCGTGCATGCCGTCCTGCATGCCGTCCTGCGTGCCGTCACGCCCGCCGCCCTGCGTGCCGTCCGTGCCCCGCGCGTCGTCGGTCTTGCGCAGCGACCGCAGCGACGACCGCTCCACCGTGGGCCTCTCCACCGTGGGCGCTTCCCCGTCCCCGGTCGCTCCGGCCGGAGCCCGCGGCGGCAACGGCGTCTCCACCGTCGGAGCGTCACCCGGCGTGCCGGCCGGTGCCTCCGCCGCCACGGCCGCTGCAGCCGCCGCTTCCGCGGCCACCCGCGCGCGCTCCGCGCGCAGCAGGGCCTCCTCGGCCCTGCGCTGCTTCTCCAGGCGGCGTTCCTCGGCCTCGGCCCGCAAGCGGGCCTCCTCCTCCGCCTGCTTGCGCAGGCGCTCCTCCTCGGCCGCCTTGCGGGCCTCCTCGGCGCGGCGGCGGGCCTCCTCCGCCTGACGTTCGGCTTCGCGTCGCTCGGCCTCCTCGGCCTCGCGCCGCTTGCGCTCCTCTTCCTCCGCGCGCAGCCGGGCGAGCTGCTCCTGGCGCTCGCGCTCGCGGAGCGCCTCCTCGGCCCGGCGGGCGGCTTCCGCCTCGGCCTTGCGCCGCGCTTCCTCCTCGGCCGCCTTGCGGGCCGCCTCCCGGGCCTCGATCTCCGCCGCGGACAGCGGCAGCATCTGGTCGAGGCGGTGACGGACGACCGTGGTGACGGCCTCCGGCTCCTGCCCGGCGTCCACCACCACGTAGCGGGCGGGGTCGGCGGCGGCCAGGGTCAGGAAGCCCGTCCGCACCCGCTGATGGAACTCCGCCGGCTCGGACTCCAGCCGGTCCGGCGCCTCCGTGAAGCGTTCGCGTGCGGTCTCCGGCGAGACGTCCAGCAGCACCGTCAGGTGCGGGACGAGCCCGTCCGTCGCCCAGCGCGAGATGCGGGCGATCTCGGTCGGGGAGAGGTCGCGACCTGCGCCCTGGTAGGCGACGGACGAGTCGATGTAGCGGTCGGTGATGACGACCGCGCCGCGCTCCAGGGCGGGACGTACGACGGAGTCGACGTGCTCGGCGCGGTCGGCGGCGTACAGCAGTGCCTCCGCGCGGTCGGACAGGCCGGCGGACGAGACGTCCAGCAGGATGGCGCGCAGCCGCTTGCCGATCGCCGTGGCGCCGGGCTCCCGCGTGACGACGACCTCGTGGCCCTTGGCCCGGATCCAGTCGGCGATCGCCTGCACCTGCGTGGACTTGCCGGCGCCGTCACCACCCTCGAAGGCGATGAAGAAACCGCTGCTGCTGGCTCCCTCGGACGGGTCACCACCGCGCAGCGAGTCCAGCAAGTCCTTGTGGAAGGGCACGCCGTGCCGGTCGTCCGTCCGGCCCAGGACCAGTGCGCCGACGGGCAGCAGCAGCGCGCCGACGAGCATGAGCGTGAACGCCGCCCCGCCGTGCGAGAAGACGAAGCTGCCCTGCTCGATCCGGTACGGCCCGATGGCCGCGGCCAGCACCGGTGCCGCGATCGCGCCCAGTGCGACGGTGACGCGGACGACGGCGTGCAGGTGCTCGGTCGTGCGGGCCCGCCGGGACTCCTCCGTCTCCTGGTCGAGCAGGGTGTGGCCGGTGTTGGCGACGACACCGGCGCCGACGCCCGCCAGCACGACGAGCAGCAGGACGGTCGTGGCGTCGGGCACCAGGCCGGCGGCCAGCAGGGCCAGGCCGGTCAGGGCGAGGGCCAGCGCGAGCAGACGGCGCCGCGAGAAGCCGGGCAGCACCCGGCGGGCACCGCGGATGCCGGCGACCGGGCCGCCGGAGAGCGCGAGGACGAGCAGCCCGAAGGCGACCGGGCCGCCGCCGAGGTCCATGGCCTGGAGCGCGGCGACGCCGACGGCCGCGGCGACCGCACCCGCGACGGCCGCGCAGGCCAGGACGAGCACCGGGATCGCGCCCGTACGGCCCTTGTCGGGCAGGCCCTGGGCGGTCTTCGGACGGCGCATCCCCTCCAGCGGAGAGCGGACGCGCGGGGCCTGCACGCCCTCGGGGAGGACAGGCAGCCGGAGGACGTACAGGAACGCGGCCGAGGTCGCGAAGAGCCCGGCGGCGAGGTACGAGGCGAGCGCCGCCTGGTGCTCGTGGAACCAGCCGATCCCGGAGCCGAACAGATTGCTGACGAGCGTGACGGCCACGAGCCCGGCCGCCGCGACGGGCAGCGCGACGAAGGTCGTGCGGAGCGACAGCCGCCGCAGCGCCTCGTGGTGGTCCGGCAGCGGCCGCACGGCGGCGCCCTCCGGCGGCGGCGCGGGCAGCAGCCCGGGCACGGCCCCGTCCTTGGCCACCGTCCACACGCGCTCGGCGCCGCCGACGACGAAGGCCGTGACCAGCAGCCACACGAGCGCCTTGTCGCCGGTCCAGTCGAGCCACGTGGGCGCGACGGCGAGCAGCGCGAGCCGCACCCCGTCCGCGCCGATCATGGTCCAGCGGCGGTCGAGCGGACCGGCGGGGGCGAAGAGCGTGGAGAGCGGGCCGAGCAGGACCGCGCCGAGGAGCAGCGTCGCGAGCAGCCGCGCGCCGATGACGGCGGCGACCGCGAGGGCCGCGCCCCGGTAACCACCCCCGAGGGAGCCCTCCGCGACCGCCGCCTGCAGCGCCAGCAGCAGGAGCACGAGAAGGGCGAGGGCGTCACCGACGCCGCCGGCGAACTGGGCGCTCCACAACCGCCTGAGCGGACGGAAGCGCAGCAGGGCTCGTACGGCACGCTCGCGGGAGTCCGCGGCGAGTGCTCCGGATGTGGGGGTGTCCACTGGTGGCTGCTCGGCTCGCGTCATCCTGCCAGCCTATCCGGAGTGCCCCGATACGTGATGCCTCCCCGGACCGCTCACGCGAACGTGTGAACGAACTGAAGCGGGTTGAACGAGCGGCGGACAGTCCGGGGAACGCCGGAGGGCGGCGGACCGGAAATCCGGCCCACCGCCCTCCGTACGTCAACCTCAAGCACCGGGCTCACACCGACCTCGCGCGCCACGGGGAGCGCGAAGCGGGACGGCCTGTCTGCGCCTACTCGGCGTCCGCAGCAGCCGAAGCCTTCGCCGCGGCGGCGGTCTTCGCCGTCGTCTTCTTGGCGGTCGTCTTCTTCGCCGCGGCGGTCTTCTTCGTCGCCGTCGTCTTCTTCGCCGCCGTCTTCTTGGCGGCGGTCTTCTTCGCCGGCGCCTTCTTGGCCGCCGCCTTCTTCGCCGGCGCCTTCTTCGCGGTCTTCTTCGCCGGGCCCTTGGCGCGCTTCTCCGCCAGCAGCTCGTAGCCGCGCTCCGGCGTGATCGTCTCGACGTCGTCGTCCCGGCGCAGCGTCGCGTTCGTCTCGCCGTCGGTGACGTACGGGCCGAAGCGGCCGTCCTTGACCACGACCGGACGCTCGCTGACCGGGTCGGTGCCCAGCTCCTTCAGCGGCGGCTTGGCTGCGGCCCGCCCGCGCTGCTTGGGCTGCGCGTAGATGGCGAGGGCCTCCTCCAGCGTGATGCCGAAGATCTGGTCCTCGCTCTCCAGCGAGCGCGAGTCCGTGCCCTTCTTCAGGTAGGGACCGTAGCGGCCGTTCTGCGCGGTGATCTCCACGCCCTCGGCGTCCTTGCCGACGACGCGCGGCAGGGACATCAGCCTGAGCGCGTCCTCCAGCGTCACCGTGTCGAGGGCCATGGACTTGAAGAGCGAGGCCGTGCGCGGCTTGACGGCGTTCTTGCCCGTCTTCGGGGTGCCCTCCGGGAGGACCTCCGTGACGTACGGGCCGTAGCGGCCGTCGCGGGCGACGATCTGGTGGCCGGTGGCCGGGTCGGCGCCCAGCTCGAAGTCACCGCTGGGCTTGGCCAGCAGCTCCTCGGCGTACTCCACGGACAGCTCGTCGGGGGCGAGGTCGCCCGGCACGTCGGCGCGCTGGTGGCCCTCGGCGTCCTTCTCGCCGCGCTCCACGTACGGGCCGTAGCGGCCGACGCGCAGCACGATGTCGTTGCCGACGGGGAAGGAGGACACCTCGCGGGCGTCGATCGCGCCCAGGTCGGTGACGAGCTCCTTGAGACCGCCGAGGTGGTCGCCGTCGCCGTTGCCGGCGTCGGCGGCGCCGCCCTCCGGGCCCTCGCCGAAGTAGAAGCGGCGCAGCCACGGCACGGCCTGGGCCTCGCCGCGGGCGATGCGGTCGAGGTCCTCCTCCATGGAGGCGGTGAAGTCGTAGTCGACCAGTCGGCCGAAGTGCTTCTCCAGCAGGTTGACGACGGCGAAGCTCAGGAAGGACGGCACGAGCGCCGTGCCCTTCTTGAAGACGTAGCCGCGGTCGAGGATCGTGCCGATGATCGACGCGTACGTCGACGGGCGGCCGATCTCCCGCTCCTCCAGCTCCTTGACCAGCGACGCCTCGGTGTAGCGGGCCGGGGGCTTGGTGGCGTGGCCGTCGGCGGTGATCTCGTCGGCCGTCAGCGCGTCGCCCTCGGAGACCTGCGGCAGCCGGCGCTCGCGGTCGTCGAGCTCGGCGTTGGGGTCGTCGGCGCCCTCGACGTACGCCTTCATGAAGCCGTGGAAGGTGATGGTCTTGCCGGAGGCGCTGAACTCGGCGTCCCGGCCGTCGCTCGCCCGGCCGGCGATCTTCACGGTGACGGAGTTGCCGGTCGCGTCCTTCATCTGGGAGGCGACGGTGCGCTTCCAGATGAGCTCGTAGAGGCGGAACTGGTCGCCGGTCAGACCGGTCTCCGCGGGGGTGCGGAAACGATCACCCGAAGGACGGATCGCCTCGTGCGCCTCCTGCGCGTTCTTGACCTTCCCGGCATACGTGCGCGGCTTGTCCGGCAGGTAGTCGGCGCCGTACAGCTGCGTGACCTGTGCGCGGGCGGCACCGACCGCCGTTTCGGACAGGGTGGTGGAGTCCGTACGCATATAGGTGATGAAGCCGTTCTCGTACAGCTTCTGGGCCACCTGCATGGTCGCCTTCGCACCGAAGCCCAGCTTGCGCGAGGCTTCCTGCTGCAGCGTGGTGGTGCGGAACGGCGCGTACGGGGAGCGGCGGTACGGCTTGGACTCGACGGACCGCACGGAGAAGGACGACTGCTCCAGGGCCGCGGCCAGCGCGCGGGCGTTGGCCTCGTCCAGGTGCAGGACCTGCGCGCCGTCCTTGAGCTGTCCGGTGGAGCCGAAGTCACGGCCCTGGGCCACCCTGCGGCCGTCGACGGCGCTCAGGCGGGCGGTGAAGCTGCCCGGGTCGCCGGCGTCGCCGGCCCGGCCCGTGGCGAAGGTGCCGGTCAGGTCCCAGTACTCGGCGGAGCGGAAGGCGATGCGCTCGCGCTCGCGCTCGACGACGAGGCGGGTGGCGACGGACTGCACGCGGCCGGCGGACAGCCGGGGCATGACCTTCTTCCACAGGACCGGCGAGACCTCGTAGCCGTAGAGGCGGTCGAGGATGCGGCGGGTCTCCTGGGCGTCGACGAGCTTCTTGTTCAGCTCGCGCGGGTTGGCCACGGCGGCCTGGATCGCGTCCTTGGTGATCTCGTGGAAGACCATCCGGCGGACCGGGACCTTGGGCTTGAGGACTTCCTGCAGGTGCCAGGCGATGGCCTCGCCCTCGCGGTCCTCATCGGTGGCGAGGAAGAGCTCGTCGGATTCGGCCAGCAGCTCCTTGAGCTTCTTGACCTGATCCTTCTTGTCGGTGTTGACGACGTAGATCGGCTGGAAGTCGGCGTCGACGTTCACGCCGAGCCGGGCCCAGGGCTCGCCCTTGTACTTCGCCGGGACCTCGGCGGCCCCGTTCGGCAGGTCACGGATGTGCCCGACGCTCGCCTCGACGACGTATCCGGGGCCGAGGTAGCCCTTGATCGTCTTCGCCTTGGCAGGCGACTCGACGATGACGAGTCGGCGGCCGCCCTGTGCGGTCTCGCTGGTCGGGGACAACTTCGCTCTTCTTCCGGTCGACACTCGGTGTGGGCGTTTCGGTCTGGGCGTTGGTGACGCTGCGGAGTGTGACGGTACATCCCGCCCCCGTGTCAAACGGAAAAAGCCCGCAACGCCACTCGAACGGTAACCCGACAAGCGTCCTGTCTGCCGCCCGGACCGTCACACCGTGAGTGTGACGGCCCTGACACGTGCGGTCACGCCCAGAACGCCCGGGGACGAGGGAACGTGACGCGAACACGACCCCTCCTTTTTCCCTTCTCGTGGGTCTGACGACCCCCTTCCATATTCCTCCTCGTCACGCGTCAGCCGGCCACCGGCAGGAGGAAGCCCTGCTCGACGAGCATCCGGATCGCCTCCGGCGTGCGGTCCCGCAGGCTCACCGCGTCCTCGCCGACGAGCTGGGCGATGGCGTCGAGGATGCGGCCCGCGGGCAGTGAGCCGTCGCACACGCCGGCGAAGCCCGCACCGACCGTGTCCACCTTGGTGGCACGGCGCATGCCGCGGTTCTGCCGCAGCACGACGTGCTCGGGGTCCTCGGCGCCCGGCAGCCCGACCTGCTCCTGCACGACCTGGTCGGCCAGCCGGAAACGCGTCGCGAGCAGCGCCGCGTCGTCGTGCCGGCGCAGGAAGTCCTGGCGCTCGAAGTGCTCCCGTACGGTCGCGCCCAGCGGCTGCTCGACGGGGTGCGGCCACTCCTCGGCGATCACGGAGGGCGTATCCGAGCCGGATTTGCGCAACGTGATCCAGCCAAATCCGACGCCCTTGGTCCCCCGGGCCTCGAACTCGTCCAGCCATGCGTCGTAGCGGGCCGCGTACTCCTGCGGACCGGCACGGTGGTCGCCGCCGTCACGCAGCCACAGCTCGGCGTACTGCGCGATGTCCTGCACCTCGCGCTGGACGATCCAGGCGTCGCAGCCGCGCGGCACCCACGACGAGATCCGCTCGCGCCAGTCCTCGCCCCCGACGTGCTGCCAGTTGGCGAGGAGCTGGCAGTAGCCGCCGTCGTTGAGCCGGTCGGCCGACTGCTGCACCAGCGTGCGGCACAGGTCGTCACCGCCCATGCCGCCGTCGCGGTAGGTCAGCCGCGCGCCGGGCGAGATGACGAACGGCGGGTTCGACACGATCAGGTCGTACGTCCGGTCGGCGACCGGCTCGAAGAGGGAGCCCTGGCGCAGGTCGGCCTCGGGCGCGCCGGAGAGTGCGAGCGTGAGCCGTGTGATGTGCAGCGCACGCGGGTTGAGGTCGGTGGCGGTGACCCGGGTGGCGTGCTGGGCGGCGTGCAGCGCCTGAATGCCGGAGCCGGTGCCGAGGTCGAGGGCGTCGGCGACGGGCGTGCGGACGGTGATCCCGGCCAGGGTGGTGGACGCGCCGCCCACCCCGAGGACGAGCTCCGAACGGTCCACGCCCGAGGGGCCGGCGCCGCCCCCGGCGATGCCGCCCGCGCCGCCGACGGCGCAGCCCAGGTCGGAGACGATCCACCAGTCCTGCCCCTCGGGACCGCCGTACGGGCGGACGTCCACGCTCGCCCGTACGAGCCCGCCGTCCGCGGCGTCGCGCACCAGCCAGCCGTCTTCGAGGCAGTCCTCGACGGGCAGGACCACGGCGGCCCGCGCATAAGGGATGGGGCGCTGCAGCAGGAAGAGCCGGACCAGCGTCTCCAGGGGGCCGTCGCCGCGGGTGGCGCGCAGGGCGGGGACGGTCTCGCTGCGGGCGAGCGCGGCGTAGGCGGAGGCGCCGAGCAGGTCGAGGAGACCGTCGGCCGTGAAGGCGGCCGCCAGCAGGGCGTCGCGCAGGCGGGCGGTGCGCGCCGGGTCGGCGGTGGGAAGGTGCGTCGTACTCACGGAACCATTGTCGGGGGCGCCCCGCGCAAACGGCGAAAGCCCGGCGCCGCCGCTGCGGCGCGGCGCCGGGCGGGGCCGACCCGGTTCCGGTCGTCGTTGCTGCTCGGCTTACTGCTCGGCTACTGCTTGGCTACTGCTTGGTCGCCGACGGGGAGACCGACGTCCGCTTGCAACCCGGCTGCTTGGCCATGGCCTTGCCGACGTCGCCGGACTGCAGCTTCTTGAGCGCCTCGTCGCTGCGGCTGGTGAGCTTGCTGATGTCGGCGGCGATGCCCTTGAGGCCCTCGCCGAACTTCGCCTGGTCACCGGTGTCCAGCTCGTCGATGCGCTTCTTCAGACCCCCGTACGCCCCGGAGAGGTCGTTGAGCGCCTTGACGGCGTTCTTCTGGCTGGTTTCGCCGTCCTTGACCGGCGGGGCACCCGCCCGGTCGACGGAGGTGGCGAGGGCCTTGTAGGCGTCGGCGCTGGCCTGGAAGGCCGCCGAGTCGGTCTGCTGGATCTTCTTGGGGTCCTCCTCGTTCGTGAGGCCCACGATCGCGGAGTTGGCGTCCGTGATCTTCTTGACCTGAGGCTGCATCTGGTCGCAGACGCTCTTGGCCCACTCGTCGAGTTTCTTGGACTGGTCGTCGCCGCCCCCGCCGCAGCCCGTCAGGGCCAGGACAAGTGCCGCCCCGCCGGACAGTGCAGCCACAAGCTTCTTGTTCACCGGATCGGTCCCTTCAATGGCTCTCGGCCCCGGAACTTACACGTCCAGAGGACACGGGACAGGAGCCGAGCACACCGTATGCCCCCGTTTAGAGCCGTTTGCACCAAGCTTGGCGTGGCGTTCGCCGCACCTGACGCGGGCTCCGGGAGTGCCGGAGGCATACGGTGCCCGCCGTGGTCCACGGCGGACGGCTGAGATGCCGTCAGGAGACCACCGCCGGGTCCACGGGCTTGGCCGCCCGCTCGGCGTTGCCGTCGTCGCCGTCCACGGCGATCCCGCGCCGCTTGGAGGCGTAGACCGCACCCACGATGACGACGATGGCCAGGACCGCGACGCCGATCCGCAGGCCCCTGTTGGCGTCGGCTCCGTACGAGAACTTCACGACGGCCGGGGCGATGAGCAGCGCCACCAGGTTCATCACCTTCAGCAGCGGGTTGATCGCGGGGCCGGCGGTGTCCTTGAACGGATCGCCGACCGTGTCCCCGATGACCGTCGCCGCGTGCGCCTCGCTGCCCTTGCCACCGTGGTGGCCGTCCTCGACGAGCTTCTTGGCGTTGTCCCAGGCACCACCGGAGTTGGCCAGGAACACCGCCATCAGGGTGCCGGTGCCGATGGCGCCGGCCAGGTACGAACCGAGCGCGCCGACGCCGAGCGAGAAGCCGACGGCGATGGGCGCCATGACGGCGAGCAGACCGGGCGTGGCCAGTTCGCGCAGCGCGTCCTTGGTGCAGATGTCCACCACGCGCCCGTACTCCGGCTTCTCGCTGTAGTCCATGATCCCCGGGTGCTCGCGGAACTGCCGCCGCACCTCGTAGACCACCGCGCCCGCCGACCGCGACACCGCGTTGACGGCCAGGCCGGAGAAGAGGAAGACGACGGCCGCGCCGAGGACCAGGCCCACCAGGTTGTTGGGCTGCGAGATGTCCAGGCTGAGTCCGAGCTCCCCGGCGTCCGCGCGCACGTCCGCCACGGCCGTCGCGATCGCGTCGCGGTACGAACCGAACAGCGCCGACGCCGCCAGGACGGCCGTGGCGATGGCGATGCCCTTGGTGATCGCCTTGGTGGTGTTGCCCACGGCGTCGAGGTCGGTGAGCACCTGCGCGCCCGCGCCCTCGACGTCGCCGGACATCTCCGCGATGCCCTGCGCGTTGTCGGAGACCGGCCCGAAGGTGTCCATGGCGACGATGACACCGACCGTCGTGAGCAGACCCGTGCCCGCGAGGGCGACGGCGAACAGCGCCAGCATGATCGAGGTGCCGCCCAGCAGGAACGCCCCGTACACGCCGAGCGCGATCAGCACCGCCGAGTAGACCGCGGACTCCAGGCCGATGGAGATGCCGGACAGGATGACGGTCGCGGGGCCGGTCAGGGAGGTCTTGCCGATGTCCCGCACGGGCCGCCGGCTGGTCTCGGTGAAGTAGCCGGTCAGCTGCTGGATGAGCGCGGCGAGGACGATGCCGATGGCGACGGCCACGAGCGCGAGCACGCGCGGATTGCCGTCGTGGGAGCTGATGGCCGCGTCGCCGATGCCCTTCAAGTCGGCGTAGCTGGACGGCAGATAGACGAACACGGCCACCGCCACCAGCACGAGGGAGATGACGGCGGAGATGAAGAAACCGCGATTGATGGCGGTCATCCCGCTGCGGTCGCTGCGGCGCGGTGCCACCGCGAAGACGCCGATCATGGCCGTGAGCACGCCGATGGCGGGCACGAGCAGCGGGAAGGCGAGTCCGGCGTCGCCGAAGGCGGCCTTGCCGAGGATGAGTGCGGCGACGAGCGTGACGGCGTACGACTCGAAGAGGTCGGCCGCCATGCCCGCGCAGTCCCCGACGTTGTCACCCACGTTGTCGGCGATGGTGGCCGCGTTGCGCGGGTCGTCCTCGGGGATGCCCTGCTCGACCTTTCCGACCAGGTCGGCACCGACGTCGGCGGCCTTGGTGAAGATGCCGCCGCCCACGCGCATGAACATCGCCAGCAGCGCCGCACCGAAGCCGAATCCCTCCAGCACCTTGGGCGCATCGGCCGCGTAGACCAGCACGACGCAGGAGGCGCCCAGCAGTCCGAGGCCCACGGTGAACATGCCGACGACGCCGCCCGTGCGGAACGCGATTTTCATGGCCCGGTGCGATACCGCCGTCAGATCCTTTTCCGGCTCCCCCTCGGCAGGTGTCGCCTCACGCGCCGCGGCCGCCACGCGCACATTGCTGCGCACCGCGAGCCACATGCCGATATAGCCGGTGGCCGCGGAGAACAGCGCACCGACCAGGAAGAACAGCGAACGGCCCATGCGCTGCGACCCGTTGTCGGCGGGCAGCAGCATGAGCAGGAAGAACACGATCACGGCGAAGACGCCGAGGGTGCGCAACTGCCGCGCGAGATAGGCGTTCGCGCCTTCCTGCACCGCCGCGGCGATTCTCTTCATGCTGTCGGTGCCCTCGCTCGCCGCGAGCACCTGACGCACCAGCACCACGGCCACCGCGAGTGCGGCGACTGCCACGGCCGCGATCACCAGCACCAGGGTGCGATTGCCCTCGGTCAGCTCGACCGCGAGATTCTGAGTGAAGTCCACCTGTTGAGGGGTAAAGGGCCCCGCCATTCGTCCTCCCTGACGTTTGGCACATGGGCGCGTAGCCGGGACCCGCGACATGAGGCACCACCGCAGGAACGGCCGCCACGCTCAGGCGTCCTGAGCTCAAGATGCACGGATTGTAGGGAGCATGACGAGATCAAAACAGAGCGCGGGAACCGGAATGAGACTGCGCAAGTGAAGATCGGAAATGTGATCCGTGTGCGAGCCATGGAGGCGCGGCGGGGGAATTGATCGATGAGTGAAGATCGATGAGCCATTCGGCGGTTTTGTGGAAGCATCAACCACAATTCCGCCGTCCACACGGCCCCCACGGGGCTCTGGCGGGGCTCCGGCGGAAGGGATGCAGACCGCATCGGCGCGGCCCTCCACGGCCCGCCCACCGGGATTACGGCGCACGCGGCGCGGCCGACTACGGCGGACGGGGGCGGTCGCCCTACGGCAGGGCGGTCGTGGACGCCGTAGGCCAGCTCATGCGGATCAGCCCCCCGCTCTCGTCGGCCGTCACCTCGACGTCGTCGACGAGCCCGCTGATCACGGCGAGGCCCATGTCGTCGTCACTGTCGACGCCGATGTCCTCCGCGACCGCACCGGGGCCGGACGGCTTGGCGGCGCCCGACGCGGCTCTCGCCAGCGCGGCGGCAACGGCGGCGGGGCGCGGCGCGTCGTCGGCGACCTCGATGGAGAACTTCTTCTCGTCCTCGATCAGCACGACTCGCACCGGGCTGGAGATCCCCTGGGTGTTGTGCAGGCCCACCGCGCGCGAGCACGCCTCGCCGACGGCGAGCCGGACCTCGTCGAGCACTGCCTCGTCGACCCCGGCCCGGCGCGCCACCGCGGCCGCGACGAGCCTGGCCGTGCGGACATGCTCGGGAAGGGCACTGAAGAGCAGTTCGACGGTGGCCATGCCATCCCCCTCGGTGGTACCTGCCTGCCCCCTTCCCTCATCGGGAACAGGACGAACTCGCAGAGGGGACGGACCCTGGAGCCCGTGGCCCCCCGGCGTGGCTGTGCGGCTGTCCGGCTGTGCCGTTCGGGCCGCGGCCGCCGCCCGGACCTCCGTCCGGCCGCCGGGCCGCCGCCCGGCCGTCTCAGTCGGTCGCCTGTACCGCGTCCTCGACCGAGGTGTGGATCGGGAACACCTTGGTCAGGCCGGTGATACGGAAAATCTTGAGAATGCGCTCCTGGTTGCAGACCAGCCGCAGCGAGCCCTCGTGGGCACGCACACGCTTCAGGCCGCCGACCAGGACGCCGAGCCCGGTGGAGTCGAGGAAGTCGACGCCCTCCATGTCCACGACGAGGTGGTAATTGCCGTCGTTGACAAGCTCGACCAGCTGCTCACGCAGCTTGGGCGCGGTGTACACATCAATCTCGCCACCGACCCGGACAACCGTACGGTCGCCTACGGTCTCGGTCGACAGGGACAGGTCCACGGATCCTCCAGCACCTTGCATCGAGCGGTCGCCCCCCATGGATCGGCAGCCGCGATGGCATTCAATCACTTACCGGCAGGCGCGCACGACGCCTTGGCGCCATTGTCCGTCACGCCAGTGACACACTCGGTGTCGATGGCCAACGATCAACTCCCGCCGGAGGCGGGCGTGCACCCCTCTCCCCGGACGATCCTCGACCGACTCGCCGCCGGGCCGGGCCGGGCTGCACGCATCACTCATACGGAGCACTTGCCCCCTCGTCCCGGACGTCATGCCCCCTGGCCGGAGAAGATCCGCCCGGAGGTGATCGACGCCATCCGGGCCGCCGGAATCGAGCGCCCCTGGGCCCACCAGGCGCGCACGGCCGAACACGCACTGCGCGGCGAGTCGGCCGTGGTGGCCACCGGCACCGCCTCCGGCAAGTCCCTCGCCTACCTCGCCCCCGTCCTGAGCACCCTGCTGGACGGCTCCGAGGCCCCCAACGGCCGCGGCGCCACCGCCCTCTACCTCGCCCCCACCAAGGCACTGGCCGCCGACCAGCGCCGCGCCGTACGCGCCCTGGCCGAGCCCCTGGGCAAGGGCATCCGCCCGGCCGTCTACGACGGGGACACCCCGATGGAGGAACGGGAGTGGGTGCGCCAGTACGCCAATTACGCGCTGACCAACCCCGACATGCTTCACCTGTCGATCCTGCCCGGCCACCCCAAGTGGGCCTCCTTCCTGCGCGCCCTGCGCTACGTCGTCATCGACGAGTGCCACACCTACCGCGGCGTCTTCGGCTCCCACGTCGCCCAGGTCCTGCGCCGCCTTCGGCGCGTCTGCGCCCGCTACGGCTCCGACCCCGTCTTCCTCCTCGCCTCCGCCACCGCCTCCGACCCGGCCACCGCCGCCTGCCGCCTCACGGGCGTCCCGGTCGCGGAGGTCACCGAGGACGCCTCACCGCGCGGCGACGTCGTCTTCGCCCTCTGGGAACCCCCGCTCACCGAGCTCCACGGCGAGCGGGGCGCGCCCGTCCGCCGCACCGCCACCGCCGAGACCGCCGACCTCCTCACCGACCTCGCCGTCCAGGGCGTCCGCACCGTCGCGTTCGTCCGCTCCCGGCGCGGCGCCGAGCTGGTCGCCCTGATCGCCCAGGAACGCCTCGCCGCCGTCGACCGCTCCCTCCCCTCCCGCGTCGCCGCCTACCGCGGCGGCTACCTCCCCGAGGAGCGCCGCGCCATCGAACGCTCCCTGCACACCGGCGAACTCCTGGGCCTCTCCGCCACCTCCGCCCTCGAACTGGGCGTCGACGTCGCCGGCCTCGACGCCGTCCTCCTCTCCGGCTACCCCGGCACCCGCGCCTCCCTCTGGCAACAGGCCGGCCGCGCCGGCCGTACGGGACGGGGCGCCCTGGCCGTGCTCGTCGCCCGCGACGACCCGCTGGACACCTACCTCGTCCACCACCCCGAGGCCCTCTTCCGGCAGCCCGTGGAATCCACCGTCCTCGATCCCGACAACCCCTACGTGCTCGCCCCCCATCTGTGCGCCGCCGCCGAGGAACTACCGCTCACCGAGGCCGACCTGTCGCTGTTCGGCCCCGAGGCCAGGGGCGTGATCTCCCAGCTCGAAGCCCGCAAGCTGCTCCGCCGCCGGGCCTCCGCCTGGCACTGGACCCGCCGCGAACGCGCCGCCGACCTCACCGACATCCGCGGCGGGGGCGGCCGCCCCGTCCAGATCGTCGAGGAGGGAACGGGCCGGCTGCTGGGCACCGTGGACGCGGCCGCCGCCCACACCACCGTCCACGAGGGCGCCGTCCACCTCCACCAGGGCCGCAGCTACCTCGTGCGCCACCTCGACCTGGAGGACTCCGTCGCGCTCGTCGAACAGGCCGATCCGCCCTACTCCACGACGGCCCGGGACACCACCGCGATCTCCATCCTGGAGACCACCACCGAGGTCCCCTGGGGGGACGCACGCCTGTGCTTCGGCTCCGTCGAGGTCACCAACCAGGTCGTCTCCTTCCTCCGTCGCAAACTCATCACCGGCGAAGTGCTCGGCGAGTCCAAACTGGAGCTGCCGCCCCGCACCCTGCGCACCCGGGCCGTGTGGTGGACCGTCACCGAGGACCAGCTCGACGCCGCCCGCATCGATCCCGACACCCTCGGCGGCGCCCTGCACGCCGCCGAACACGCCTCCATCGGCATGCTCCCTCTCTTCGCCACCTGCGACCGCTGGGACATCGGAGGCGTCTCCGTCCCCCTCCACCCCGACACGCTCCTGCCGACCGTCTTCGTCTACGACGGCCACCCCGGAGGCGCCGGCTTCGCCGAGCGGGCCTTCAACACCGCCGCCCGCTGGCTCGGCGCCACCCGCGAGGCCATCGCCTCCTGCGAGTGCGACACGGGCTGCCCTTCCTGCATCCAGTCCCCCAAGTGCGGCAACGGCAACGACCCCCTGGACAAGCGAGGCGCCATCCGGCTCCTCACCCACCTCCTCACCGGAGCCCCGCCCGAGGAGCCCCCGGGCAGGGGGCCCGGAGGCGCACCGGGTGGGGAGCCAGGCGGGTCACCGGGCAACGAGCCGGGTGAGCCTCCGGGCGGGTCACCGGGCAGGGAGCCGGGCGGGGCGTAGGTGCCTGGGCGGGCGAGGTGCAGGCGGTCGAGGCACGGGGCCTAGCCGGGCGGGGCGTAGGCGGCGGGGCCCGCGCGGGAGCGCACGCGGACCGCGTACGGTCCCGCCCTCGCTTCCGCTGTCACTTCCGCGATCTCCCCCTGCACCACGCACCCCACCACGTGTGCTCCCTGGGCCTCGGCGACTTTCCGTCCGAGGCCACAGGCCGGCCCCTCGCCCTGCAGGGCATGATCTGCGGCGGCCAGTGCGGCCAGATCGGCCGCGCCACCGGCTTGGTGACGTGCCATCACCGCCTGGGTCATGGCCAGCACGGCGGCGAGCACCGCGCAGAAGGCCGTGACCGCCACCGCCGTCCACACCGTGGCGGAGCCCGCCTCACCCCACCGTCTCCTCCGCAAGGGCCACCGCCTCTCCCCTCAGGCGCACCGCCAACGCCCCCGGGCCCGCCGCCCGTGCCTCGACGCGTACGCGGACCCTGTCCCCTTCCCGCGCCACCCCGACCCGGGCGCCGGGCGGGGCCGCCGACCTGGCCGCCGCGACGGCCGCCGCCGGCGGATCCGACCGGGCGGCCGCGCGCGCCCCCGCCCGGGCCGCGTCCACACACTGGATCTGGGCGGCACCGGCCATCAGCGTCCAGAGCAGCGCCATGCTGGTCAGCGCCATGACCGGCAGGACGACCGCGGCCTCGGCCGTCACGAACCCCCCGTCAGAACGTCGCATGGAGGGCCCTCACGATCAGCTGCTGCAGTGCGCCGCTGACCGCCCCGCTGGTGACGACCTTGTAGAGGACCGCCGCCAGAGCACACGCCGCCAGTGTCCCCACCGCGTACTCGGCCGTGGTCATACCGGCATCGCCGCCGCCTGCTGCCGCATGCCTGAGGCCCGGCCACCGGTGCGCCCGTCGTCGGCGGGACCGTCCTCGTGACCACCACGAGGTGGCCTCTGCTGTTCCTCTCTGACCTCCCGGGGCCCAGATCCTCGTTGCCCTCGCGCACGCCGTCATTGCCATGACTGCTCCTCCATTCCATTCCCGTGTCAGTGCTCGTTGTGTCGATTTCGCTGGGCGCGCGTCGTCGCACCGGTCGTCAATTGCCCTGTAGGAGAACGCTCGCGAGGCCGACCACCACCGGCGCCACTCCCACCGTCAGGAACGCGGGCAGGAAGCACAGCCCGAGAGGTGCCGTCGCCAGGACGCCCGCGCGCCGGGCCCGTATGCCTGCCGCCCTGGCCTGCGCGGCGCGCAACTGCGCCGCCAGCCGCGTCATGGGCTCCACCGCCGGAACTCCGGTCGTCTGTGCCCTCTCCAGGCAGCGAGCCGTCCCGGCGGCCCCGGGGAGGGCCCCCAGCCGGCCCCACGCCGCGGCCGGCTCGCCTCCGAGCCGTACCTCCGCCGCGGCCTGGGCCAGCCGCTCGCCCACCGGCCCTCCGAGCGAGCCACCGACGGCTTCCGCCGCCTCGCGCGGGCCCGCGCCGGCAGCCAGACAGGCAGCCAGCAGATCCGCAGCGAGCGGGAGCCGGCAGCCGACTTCCTCCGCCGAAACCCCCTCCCCCGCGGGTTCCGCCTTCCGCCGCCATCGCCACACGCCAGCCGCGGCAACGAGGCCCACGACGCATCCCATGGCTCCGCCGACGATCCCGACGAGCAGCAAGCCGCCGATCGCCACGGCCACCGTGGTGCGACCACCGCGGGCAGCCACCATCCGCCGTAGCCGTACCGGCAGCCCCTGGCCGTTCGCTGCCGGAGTGCGGCCGCCCACGAGGGTGTGCATCCGGCGCCGCGTCGATCTCGCCCGGCGGGACCGGCTTCCCCTGGCCGCCACGCACGCCACCGCTGCCACCACCAGACCCGCCGCCCACAGGCTGTGGACAAGTTGCCCGCTCACGCCTGCCCCCTCCCCGCACCTTCGGCGGCCCGTACGATCCGTTGCGTCCAGGCGATGCCCGCGCACTCCAGCAGTCCGCCGAGGAGCAGACAGCCCAGCCCGGCCGGAGTGTGCAGCAGCACCCGCAGGGGGTCCGCGCCGAGCGCACTGCCCATCAGCAGGGCGAGTACGGGCAACAGGGCGAGCATGACGGCGGTGGATCTCGTGCCGGCCAGCTGGGCGCGCAGTTCGTCGCGTTGGTCCCGCTCGGCTGAGAGGGCCGCGGCGACCCTTTCCAGTCCTGCGGCCAGGCCCGCCCCGCCGTCGACTGCCACGTGCCAGCAGGCCGCCACGCCGTTCAGGCCCTCGGCGCCGGGCTGGAGTGCGGCCTTGCGCAGCGCTGCCGGCACGTCCCCGCCGAATCTCGCGGCAGCGGGCACGGCCGGCCAGCCCGGGCCCAGCTCCGCCTGCGTCAGGCTGGCCACGGCCTCGCAGGGCTGGCGCCCTGCCCGTAACTCTCCCGCCACGCTGCCGCACATCTCGATCACGGCGGTCTCACGGCGTTCCCGGTCGCGCTCCCGCCGCCGGGCGGCGAGCCACCGGCGGACGAGCGGCACGGCCACTGCTGCCCCGATCAACGGCACCGGGGAGTGCCCGAGCAGCGCCACCCCGCAACCGATCGGCAGACAGATCAGTTCGCGCCGTGCGCGACCCCACCGCCGCAGCCGCTCGGCCCACTCCCCCGCCCAGTCCGGCAGGAAGGGGCCGCCGGGCCCTCCGAGGCCCACCGGGCCTCCGTCGGCCAGCAGAAGCCGAGCCCGTCGCAGCTGGGGTCCCGGCCGCGCACGCAGTCCGGCCACTGCCACGGCACAGAGCAGCAGGGCCACGCCCCAGGTCATGGCCGGCGGGAGGGGCGGCACGGACAGCCGGGCGGTCATGAGAGACCTCCGCCGCGCTCGCACAGCGCCGCCAGTCGTGTCCATCCAGGGCCGTGCTCGAAGCCCTGCGGACCCCCTACGGCCGCCGGTACGGTCGTCACGAAGCCGGCCGCGTCCCGGTCCAGGACGTGCACTTCGGCAATGCGCCGCTGTCCGCTGTGGTCGCGCACCAGATGGATGACGACCGACAGCGCGGCCGCCAGCTGACTGTGCAAGGCGGCCCGGTCGAGACCCGCCGAGGAACCCAGGGCTTCCAGCCGGGCCGGCACGTCCGCGGCGGCGTTGGCGTGCACAGTGCCCGAGCCTCCCTCGTGGCCTGTGTTCAGAGCGGCCAGCAGGTCGGTGACCTCCGGTCCGCGTACCTCGCCGACGACCAGCCGGTCCGGGCGCATGCGCAACGCCTGCCGCACGAGATCCCGGAGGGTGACGAGTCCGGTGCCCTCCTGATTGGCGGGCCGCGTCTCCAGCCGCACCACATGGGGGTGGTCGGGGCGCAGCTCGGCGGAGTCCTCGGCGAGCACGATGCGTTCGTCCGGTGCGACGAGACCCAGCAGGCTCGACAACAAGGTGGTCTTGCCCGAGCCGGTCCCGCCACTGATCAGGAACGACAGTCGTGCATCGAGCACCGCCCGCAGCAGCCGCTGGCCGCCGGGCGGGACCGTTCCGGCGGCGACCAGCTCCTCCAGCGCGAAGGCACGGGGCCGGACGACGCGCAGCGACAGGCATGTGGAGCCGACGGCCACCGGGGGCAGCACGGCGTGCAGGCGCGTGCCGTCGGGCAGCCGCGCGTCGACCCAGGGCCGGGCGTCGTCCAGTCTGCGGCCGGCGATGGCGGCGAGCCGCTGGGCGAGCCGGCGCACGGCCGCCGCGTCGGGGAAGGACACCCGCGTGCGCTGCAGCCCGGCACCGCGGTCCACCCACACCTGATCGGGTGCGGTGACCAGCACGTCGGTGACGTCGGGCTCCGCCAGCAGCGGCTCCAGGGGGCCGGTACCGACGAGCTCGGAGCGCAACCTGGCGGCGACACCGAGCACTTCGGCGTCGCCGAGCAGCCGCCCTTCGAGGCGCAGGGCCTCGGCGACCCGTGCAGGGGTGGGGTCCGCTCCGCTCTCCGCGAGCCGCAGCCTTACCGCGTCCAGCAAGGTGGCGCTCATGTCGGCATACCTCCACCATCGGCGAGGGCCCGGCCCCAGAACTCCGCGCTGAAGCGCGCCAGCGGTCCCCGCTCGTCGGATCCGGGCGGCCGGCCGGCGGTCAGTGCGCCCGACAGGCCCGGCTCCAGGGGGAGTTCACCGGCCAGCGGCAGCCCCAGAAGGCGGGTGATCTCCTCGCCGCCCAGGCCGGGGCCGAACGGGCCGCGCACCACCGCGCGCAGGTCTCCCAGCAGCAGCCCGAGCATCGAGGCGACCCGGTGCGCCGCGGCGATCGCGCGCAGTTCGGCAGGCACCACGAGGAGACCGGCGTCAAGCTGTTCGAGGGCTTCGACGGCCGTTTCGTCGATCCTGCGCGGCAGGTCCACGACCACCACACCGCCGCGTCTGCGGGCGGCGGCCAGCACGGCCCGCATCGCTTCGGGCGGAACGGCCGTGCAGTCGCTCCTGTCCCAGCTCAGCAGGCGCAGCGAGTGCAGCTCGGGCAGCGCCTCCTCCAGCGCGCGGCCGGCCACCCGGCCCCGGGAGTCGGCGAAGGCGGGCCAGCGCAGCCCTCCGGCCCGTTCCCCACCCAGCATCACGTCGAGTCCGCCACCCAGCGGGTCACCGTCGATGAGCATCGTGCGGTGTCCGGCGCGGGCGGCTCCGACGGCCAGGGCGCAGGCCAGCGTGCTCGCTCCGGCACCGCCCCGGCCACCGATCACGCCGACGGTGAGGGCCGGGCGGCCGACGCCCTCGACGGCGTCGGCGATGCGGTCGACCAGCCAGCTCTCGCCGTCGGGCAGCAGGGCAACGTGCCGTGCCCCGATTTCCACGGCGCGCCTCCAGACGCCGGGGTCGTCGAGGTCCTTGCCGACGAGCACCACCCCTTCCCGGCGGGCGGCGGCACCCATGCGCGGGGCGCAGTCGTCGCCCACCAGGACGAGCGGGGCGCTCTCCCAGCCGCCTCTGCGGGCGGGTGTTCCGTGGATGACTTCGGGAACGGCTCCGGCGGCGGCACACAGCCGCAACAGATCGTCGAGCAGCCCTTCGTCCTCCGTGACGATCAGCGGGCCGCCCTGCCGTGGGTCCGCGGAAGCGGGCCAATCGGATGTGCGGGATCCGGTCACGGTCTCCTCCCCTCTCACTACGCGCTCTCGCATCCGCGAAGGTCGCGGAACTCGCGGGGAATCACCGTGCAGCGAACTGGGAAATCGTGTGGATCTTGGTCAAAAACTGTGGACAACTCAACGGATGTGAATATCCCGCTCACCTATACCGGTGACTTCCGGAGAGCAGCCTGTTGATTACCCTGCGTAACAGGTATGAAGGGGTCAGGTGCAGCGCCCGCCCGGGGCGCGCGAGGGGGAGGAGGACCCGAAGGTGATGCCCGAAATGCATCCGGACATGCGACGACCCCCGCCGGGGGGGGAGAGCGGGGGTCGTCCCCACGGCCGACTCGGGGGGGGAGGAGTCGGGCCGGGTTAGACACGGTCGCGAACGATCCGTGACTTCCATGGTGTACCCGAGAGCCTTCTCAGGCAAACCCACACGCCTCAGCTTACGCCGAATGGAGTGCCCCTATGCTCGGCGGAGTGGAAAACCACTCCTTGCCTCGGACAGCCGCGTTCTTTGATCTGGACAAGACGGTCATTGCGAAGTCGAGCACGCTCACCTTCAGCAAGTCCTTCTACCAAGGCGGCTTGATCAACAGGCGTGCGGTCTTGCGCACCGCCTATGCGCAGTTCGTCTTCCTGGCCGGCGGCGCCGACCACGATCAGATGGAGCGAATGCGCCAGTATCTCTCCGCGCTCTGCCGGGGCTGGAACGTCCAGCAGGTCCGCGAGATCGTGGCCGAAACCCTGCACGAGCTCATCGACCCGATCATCTACGACGAGGCGGCCTCGCTCGTCGAGGAGCATCACGCCGCCGGCCGCGACGTGGTGATCGTCAGCACCTCGGGCGCCGAAGTCGTCGAACCGATCGGGCAGCTGCTCGGCGCCGACCGCGTCGTCGCCACCCGAATGGTCGTAGAGGACGGCGTCTTCACCGGAGAGATCGAGTACTACGCCTACGGGCCCACCAAGGCCGAGGCCATCCGGGAGCTCGCCGCCTCCGAGGGCTACGACCTGGCGCGCTGCTACGCCTACAGCGACTCCGTCACCGACATCCCGATGCTGGAGGCGGTCGGCCACCCGCACGCCGTCAACCCCGACCGGGGCCTGCGGCGCGAGGCGGTCGCCCGTGACTGGCCGATTCTTTCCTTCAGCCGGCCCGTCCGGCTCAAGCAGCGCGTTTCCTCGCTGCCCATGCCGTCGCGATCGGCACTGGTGGTGGCCGCCGCGGTCGGCGCAGCAGCGGCCACGGCCGGTTTGATGTGGCTCGCCGGCCGCCGCCGCACTCCCGCATTGTCCGAGTTTGCAGTCAAAAGCAAAGAACTGCGGGCTGGACTTCCGCTTCCGCCACGACAGGAGTAGAAAGGACTTAACGGCCCGCGAGACCAGGGACATCCGGGAGGACGCCCTTCACGCACCAAGGCCCCACGGACCGATGCATGAAAGTCGGGCACCCACGCGACGCCGACCCGTCGATTACGGGCCAGCCGCACCAGGTGACGGGCGAAGTCCCCGACCTGATGGGCAAATATCGTGCACGCATGGTAACCCGGCGGACGTGCCAGCGGCGGTACCAGAGCAGTACGGGTACCGCCGCAACCCTTGTCCGGGGCAATGCCGTTCGGGCGTGCCGCCCGATGCGCCCAGGACGTCGTCAGGCCGCGCCGCGCTGGAGCGCCTCGCACACCGCCGTGCTCTCTCGCACGCCGAGCTCAACGGCACGGCCGCAATGCGCGATCCATGCCGCCACGCCTTCCGGTGTCCCGGAGACGTAGCCCTCAAGCGCCGCCGTGTAGGCAGCCCGCCCCAGCTCCGCGTGCCCCACCTCCGCCGGACAGATCGACTTGGGGTCGAGCCCGCTGCCCACCAGCACGATCCGCTCGGCAGCCCGGGCGACGAGGCCGTTGTACGACCCGAACGGGCGCAGCGCGAGCAGCTCCCCGTGCACCACCGCCGCCGTCACCAGAGCCGGCGCGTCACTGCCCGCGATCAGGAGCCCGGCCAGGCCCTCAAGCCGCCCCGAGACCTCGTCCGCCGCCGGAAGCGGCAGCTCGACCAGCGGCTCCACCACCGGCTCGCCCGGCAGCCGCGGCCGGCCCACCGCCTCGTCGGGACGGTCCCGCCCCGCGGCGACGAGATGCAGCCGGGCCAGCACCCGCAGGGGCGACTGCCGCCACACGCTGAGCAGTTGCCCGGATTCCGCGGTCAGCCGCAGCGCCGCACCCACCGTGCGCGGCTCCCCCTCGCTGCCGAAGTCGGAGCGGCGGCGCACCTCCTCCAGCGCCCAGTCGGCGCCGGAGAGCGCGGCCGAGCCGCGGGCGCCGCGCAGCGCGGCCTCGGAAGTGACCTCGTTGCTGCGGCGGCGCATGACCCGGTGGCCGTACACCCGGTCCACCGCCTTGCGTACGGAGTCCACGGAGTCGGCCACGCCCGGGAGCGAACCCAGAACGGCAAGCGGATCGGCTGTCGTACTCATGGGTACGACACTACGCACTTCAGCTCTACACCCCCCGAAAGAGTGGTCCTCTTCACTCACGGCTCTCACTCAACGCACCCCCGCACCTACTCTTGGTGAACATGAAGATCGCTTTCGTAGGGAAGGGCGGCAGCGGCAAGACGACGCTGTCCTCCCTGTTCATCCGCCATCTCGCCGCCTCTCCCGTTCCCGTCGTCGCCGTGGACGCGGACATCAATCAGCACCTCGGGGCGGCACTCGGGCTCGACGAGGCGGAGAGCGCCGGATTGCCCGCGATGGGTGCACAGCTGCCCTTGATCAAGGACTACCTGCGGGGGACGAACCCCCGCATCGCCTCCGCCGAGACCATGATCAAGACGACTCCGCCGGGCGAGGGCTCCCGGTTGCTGCGCATCGGTGAGGACAATCCGGTCTACGAGGCGTGCGCCCGCTCCGTGCGACTGGACGACGAGGCGACGATCCGACTGATGGCGACGGGCCCGTTCACCGACTCCGATCTCGGCGTCGCCTGTTACCACTCCAAGGTCGGCGCGGTGGAGCTGTGCCTGAACCACCTCGTCGACGGCCCCGGCGAGTACGTGGTGGTCGACATGACGGCGGGCAGCGACTCCTTCGCCTCCGGGATGTTCACCCGCTTCGACATGACCTTCCTGATCGCCGAACCCACCCGCAAGGGCGTCTCCGTCTACCGCCAGTACAAGGAGTACGCCCGGGACTTCGGCGTCGGCCTGAAGGTGGTGGGCAACAAGGTGCAGGGCGCCGATGACCTGGACTTCCTGCGCGCCGAGGTGGGGGACGACCTGCTCACCACGGTCGGGCACTCGGACTGGGTGCGCGCCATGGAGAAGGGCCGACCGCCCCGCTTCGAACTGCTGGAGGAGGCCAACCACCAGGCGCTGCGCACCCTGCGCGAGACGGCGGACGCCGCGTACGGCGCCCGGGACTGGCAGCGCTACACCCGCCAGATGGTGCACTTCCACCTCAAGAACGCGGAAAGCTGGGGCAACGCGAAGACGGGCGCCGACCTGGCGGCCCAGGTCGACCCGTCGTTCGTGCTCGGCGAGCAGCTCCTCGCCACACCGCAACCCGCCTGACACCCGGGGAGCCACCCGGCACACCCAGCCCTGCGGCGGCGCGTCTGTACGCGCCGCCGTTTGCGTGCCCGGGGCACCCCTGAGTCGGCGCCGGGCAAATCACGACAAGCGCATGAAAATACATATTCACTCGATCGAAGGAAGCCCCCGGCCAGCTCTTCGCCAACCCTTTACTCTCCATTACGATTCATTTACTGAGAGTTGAGATTCGCCGTCGATCGCTTCCCTTCCCCAGCCCTGCCTTCCCTCGCCTCACCCTGCCGTTGCCCCCGCCGTCGCAGTCACGAAGACGGGAACGCCCATGCACACTCAGCCGCCCCTGACGGAACCACCACCCACGGCTCCCGGAAAGGACGCCCCGCCCGAGCCGGGCGGGCGCGCGCACCGGGGCTGGCAGCGGGATCTCTCCGCATCCTTCGTCGTCTTCCTGATCGCCGTCCCCCTCTCCCTGGGGATCGCGCTCGCCACCGGCGCGCCGCTGCAGGCGGGTCTGGTGGCGGCAGCGGTCGGCGGCATCGTCGCCGGCCTGCTGGGTGGGGCCCCGCTCCAGGTCAGCGGGGCCGCCACCGGCCTGGTGGTGGTGACCGCCGAGCTGGTGCAGCGCTACGGCTGGCGGGCCACATGCGCGATCACCGCGCTCGCGGGCCTGGCCCAACTCGCCCTGGGCGCCGCCCGTGTGGCCCGGGCCGCGCTGGCGATCAGCCCCGCGATCGTGCACGGAATGCTCGGCGGCATCGGCGTCACGATCGCGCTGGGGCAGCTGCACGTCGTTCTGGGTGACAGCCCGAGCCTCTCCGCGCTGGAGAATCTCGGCGCCCTGCCGTCGGAGATCCTGCATCCGCACCCTGCCGCGCTGCTGATCGGCGCCGTCACGGTCGGCGCGCTGGTCGGCTGGCCCCGGCTGCCCGGACGGGCAGGGCAGTGGGCCCGGCTGCTCCCGGCGCCCCTCGCAGCGGTGGCCATCTCCACCGCCGCGAGCCTGGGCATGGCGCTGCCCCGCGTCTCCTTGCCCGCCTGGGAGTTGCCCGCGCTGCCCGCGCTGCCCGACGGGCCGGTGCTCGGGATCTTCGCTGCCGTCCTGACGGTCACGCTCGTCGCCAGCATGGAGTCGCTGCTGTCCGCCGTCGCCATGGAGCGGCTGCGCGCCCAGCGGACCGACGAGCCGCCGGCCGCCCCCACCGGGCTGAACCGCGAGCTGGCCGGACAGGGTGCAGCGAACGTGGTCTCCGGGCTGCTGGGCGGGCTGCCGATCGCCGGCGGCGCCATCCGCAGCTCGGCCAACATCGCGGCGGGGGCCAGATCCCGTACGTCGACCGTGCTGCACGGCGTATGGGTGCTGGTGTGCGCGGGACTGCTCACGGCCGTGCTGGAAGTGATTCCGCTGGCCGCCCTGGCGGCACTGGTGATGGTGGTCGGCGTCCGGATGGTGAGCTTCGCTCACATCAAGCACGTCCAGCGGCACCGGGAGTTCCCGATGTACGCCGCCACGCTGGGCTCCGTGGTGCTGCTCGGCGTGCTGCAAGGCGTCGCGGTGGGAGTGGCGGTCGCCGCGCTCCTCTCCCTGCGCCGCCTCACCCACACACGCATCACGGTCACCGAGGAGCAGGTCTGTCACCGAGTGCGGGTCAACGGGCAGCTGACGTTCCTGGCCGTGCCCCGCCTCAGCCGGGCCCTCGCCCAGGTGCCGGACGAGGCGAACGCCGTGGTGGAGCTGGGCGGCTCGTTCATGGACCACGCCGCGTACGACGCACTGCACTCCTGGTCCGCCGCGCACCGGGCACGCGGCGGCTGGGTCACCCTGCGGGGCCGCTACGGCCGCCCACTCGCCGAGCCCGTCACCACCCATGCGTGCCGCCCCTGGACGCCCTGGCGCAATCACCACTGCACCCGGCCCGTCACCGATGACGCCCGTACCGACGCCGGCGGTGGGCGGCAGTTGCTCGGCGGGGTCAGCGCGTTCCAGCGCAACACCGCCCCGCTGGTCCGCGACGAGCTGGCGCGGCTCGCCCGCGAGGGCCAGCGGCCCAGCCAGCTCTTCCTGACCTGCGCCGACTCCCGCCTGGTCACCAGCATGATCACCTCCAGCGGGCCGGGCGATCTCTTCACCGTGCGCAACGTCGGCAATCTGATGCCGCCGCCGGACCACGGCAGCGGCTGCGATTCGGTGGGGGCCGCCGTCGAGTACGCGGTGGAGGTGCTGAAGGTCTCCAGCATCACCGTATGCGGGCATTCCGGGTGCGGCGCGATGCAGGCCCTGCTGGACCTCGCCGCCTCCCCGGCGGGGCACGGTCTCACCCCCGACGACCAGACCCCGCTCACCCGGTGGCTGCGGCACGGCCGGCCCAGCCTGGCGCGGATGCAGCGGATCGGACGGCTGGGTCGCGGCGAAGTGGCGCTGGCCGAGCGCCCCGTGGCGGACGACGTCGAGCGGCTGGCGCTCGTCAACGTGCTGCAGCAGCTCGACCACCTGATGGCCCACGCCTGCGTCGCCCGGAGGGTGGCCGAGGGCTCGCTCCACCTCCAGGGGATGTACTTCCACGTCGCCGAGGCCCAGGCATACGTCCTCGACCGCCGCTCGCGCACCTTCTCCGCCGTCCGCCCAGGGGTCCTCGACGCCGTCTGACCGGGAACCGCCGAACCCGCCCGCGCGGGCCGCCTGCGCCGGGTCCCCGGCGCGTCGCCGTGCCCGCACCACCCCCTCTGACCTCGGCCAACCTCTTTCCCCACAGGTCTAAACCAGTTTTTACCCACACCCCTTGTCAGGGTGTGCCCCGGGCTGATGAGCTATGGCCGGGACGCAACGAGGCCCCTGGGAAAGGGAGATGTCGTGAGCAACGAAAGCCTGGCCAACCTTCTGAAGGAGGAGCGCCGCTTCGCACCGCCTGCCGACCTGGCCGCGGGGGCCAACGTCACCGCAGACGCGTACGAGCAGGCGAAGGCTGACCGGCTGGGCTTCTGGGCCGCGCAGGCCCGCCGCCTGAGCTGGGAGACCGAGCCGACCGAAACCCTGGACTGGTCGAACCCGCCGTTCGCCAAGTGGTTCGCCGACGGCAAGCTCAACGTGGCGTACAACTGCGTCGACCGCCACGTGGAGAACGGCCTGGGCGACCGGGTCGCCCTGCACTTCGAGGGCGAGCCGGGCGACACCCGCTCGATCACCTACGCCGAGCTGCAGCGCGAGGTCTCCAAGGCCGCCAACGCCCTGACCGAGCTGGGCGTCCAGGCGGGCGACCGGGTCGCCATCTACCTGCCGATGATCCCCGAAGCGGTCGTCTCGATGCTGGCCTGCGCCCGTATCGGCGCCCCGCACTCCCTCGTCTTCGGCGGCTTCTCCGCGGACGCCCTCGCCACCCGCATCAACGACGCAGACGCCCGCGTCGTGATCACCGCCGACGGCGGCTACCGGCGCGGCAAGCCCTCCGCCCTCAAGCCCGCCGTCGACGAGGCCCTCACCCGCCCCGGCACCGAGAACGTCCGCAGCGTCCTCGTCGTCCGCCGCACCGGCCAGGAGGACGTCGCCTGGACCGAGGGCCGCGACGTGTGGTGGCACGACCTGGTCGAGCGCCAGCCGGACCAGCACACCCCCGAGGCGTTCGACGCCGAGCACCCGCTGTTCATCCTCTACACCTCGGGCACCACGGGTAAGCCGAAGGGCATCCTGCACACCACCGGCGGCTACCTCACCCAGGCTTCGTACACCCACCACGCCGTCTTCGACCTCAAGCCCGAGACGGACGTCTTCTGGTGCACGGCCGACGTCGGCTGGGTCACCGGCCACTCCTACATCGTCTACGGCCCGCTGAGCAACGGCGCCACCGAAGTCCTCTACGAGGGCACCCCCGACAGCCCCCACCAGGGCCGCTGGTGGGAGATCGTCCAGAAGTACGGCGTCACGATCCTCTACACCGCCCCCACCGCGATCCGCGCCTGCATGAAGTGGGGCGACGACATCCCCGCCGAGTACGACCTGTCCAGCCTGCGGATCCTGGGCTCGGTCGGCGAGCCCATCAACCCCGAAGCCTGGGTCTGGTACCGCAAGCACATCGGCGCCGACACCACTCCGGTCGTCGACACCTGGTGGCAGACCGAGACCGGCGCCATGATGATCAGCCCGCTGCCCGGGGTGACGGAGACCAAGCCGGGTTCCGCGCAGGTGCCGCTCCCGGGCATCGCCGCCACCGTCGTCGACGACGACGGACACGAGGTGCCCAACGGCTCCGGCGGCTACCTCGTCCTGACCGAGCCGTGGCCGTCCATGCTCCGCACGATCTGGGGCGACGACCAGCGCTACATCGACACCTACTGGTCCCGCTTCGAGAACACCTACTTCGCCGGTGACGGCGCCAAGAAGGACGACGACGGCGACATCTGGCTGCTGGGCCGCGTCGACGACGTCATGCTCGTCTCCGGCCACAACATCTCGACCACCGAGGTGGAGTCCGCGCTCGTCTCGCACCCCAAGGTGGCCGAGGCCGCGGTCGTCGGCGCGACCGACCCGCAGACGACCCAGGCGATCTGCGCGTTCGTCATCCTGCGCAGCGGCGTGGACGCCGATGCCGAGGGCCTTACCGAGGAGCTGCGGGCCCATGTCGCCAAGCAGCTCGGCCCGATCGCCAAGCCCAAGCGCATCCTGCCGGTCGCCGAGCTGCCCAAGACCCGCTCCGGCAAGATCATGCGCCGCCTGCTGCGCGACGTGGCCGAGAACCGCACCCTCGGCGACGTCACGACGCTGACCGACTCCTCGGTCATGGACCTCATCCAGGCGAAGCTCCCCGCCGCCCCCGGCGAGGACTGAACAAGAGGACCGGGCGAAGCAAGCACGAGCTGAGCGGGGGGCGCACAGCGCCCATCAGCGCCCCCGAGCACCCCCGCGACCGCGTCGCATACGAGTCGCACACGAAGGGCACCTGGTCTCCCACCAGGTGCCCTTCACCCGTTCCGGCTAAAGTAAGTACTTGTCGCGTAAAGATCGCGACAAGAATCAAGGGCGCGCCGGGAAGTCTGGTCGGCACACAGGACACGTGTCTGCACACGCGGACACCGTGCAGACAGTCAGCCGAGCCCAGGAGGTCCACCACCGTGGCCGCGCCCAAGAACCACCGTTCCGTCTTCCTCGGCAGGCTCCCGCTTCCCGAACGGAACTACCTCGCGGACGCGCTGCGCACCGAGACCGTCGGCGGCGTGATCCTGCTCGTCGCGGCCGTCGCCGCGCTGCTGTGGGCGAACACCCCCGTGCGCGAGAGTTACGAGACCGTCCGCACCTTCCACATGGGCCCGTCCAGCCTCGGCCTGAACCTCTCCCTGCAGCACTGGGCGGCCGACGGCCTGCTCGCCGTCTTCTTCTTCGTCGCCGGCATCGAGCTCAAGCGCGAGCTCGTCGCGGGCGAGCTGCGCGACCCCAAGGCCGCGGCCCTGCCCGTCGTCGCCGCGATCTGCGGCATGGCTGCCCCCGCACTCGTGTACTTCACCGTCGCCAACAGCGGCAACGGCTCGCTCGCCGGCTGGGCCGTGCCCACCGCCACCGACATCGCCTTCGCGCTGGCCGTCCTCGCCGTCATCGGCACGGCCCTTCCCTCCGCGCTGCGGGCGTTCCTGCTGACCCTGGCGGTCGTCGACGACCTCTTCGCGATCCTGATCATCGCGATCTTCTTCACGTCGAAGCTGAACTTCGCCGCGCTCGGCTTCGCCGTTCTGGGCCTGGCCGTCTTCTGGGTGCTGCTCCGCAAGGGCGTGCGCGGCTGGTACGTCTACGTGCCGCTCGCCGTCGTCAACTGGGCGCTGATGTACAACAGCGGCGTCCACGCCACCATCGCCGGCGTCGCCATGGGCCTGATGTTGCGCTGCACCCGCCGCGACGACGAGCAGCAGTCGCCCGGCGAGCACATCGAGCACCTCGTGCGCCCGCTGTCGGCGGGGCTGGCGGTGCCGCTGTTCGCGCTGTTCTCGGCCGGAGTCGCCGTCACCGGCGGGGCGCTGTCGGAGGTCTTCACCCGGCCCGAGACGCTCGGCGTCGTGCTCGGCCTGGTCGTGGGCAAGGCGGTCGGTGTCTTCGGCGGCACCTGGGCGGCCGCCCGCTTCACCCGGGCGGAGCTTAACCCCGACCTCAAGTGGCCCGACGTCCTGGCCGTCGCCTCACTGGCCGGCATCGGCTTCACGGTCTCCCTGCTCATCGGCGAACTGGCCTTCTCCGACGACGCGGTGCTCGTCGGCGAGATCAAGGCCGCCGTGCTCGTCGGCTCCCTGATCGCGGCGGTCCTCGCCGGCATCCTCCTCAAGTTGCGCGACAACAAGTACAAGAAGCTCTGTGCGGAGGAGGACCGCGACGACGACGAGGACGGCATCCCCGACGTCTACGAGCAGGACGACCCCGAATACCACCTGCGCATGGCCGCCCGGTACGAAGCGAAGGCCGCCGCACACCGCAAATTGGCGCAAGTCGCCTCGGAGCGCACCGCCCGGAGCGACGGTCCGGCATGATCTGAGAGTCTTTACACCTGAGCTGATGACGATGAGGGAGCAGCCGATGAGCGCAGCCGACGACGGCGCGAACCGCAGCCTCGGCCAGCTGGTGGCGACGGCCACCACGGAGCTGTCCGCGCTGGTGCACGACGAGATCGCACTGGCCAAGGCCGAGCTGCGGCAGGACGCGCGACGGCTGGGCATCGGCGGCGGAGCCGTCGCCGCCGCGGGCGTCCTGGCGCTGTTCTCCCTGCCGGTGCTGAGCTTCGCCGCTGCGTACGGCATTCACAACCTCGGTCTCGGCCTCGCCTGGTCGTTCCTCATCACCGGGGGTGCGTTCCTGCTGATCGCGGCCGTGCTCCTGCTGCTGGCGGTCGCCAAGTTCAAGAAGATCAAGAAGCCTGAGAAGTCCATCGCGTCGGCGAAGGAGACGGCGGCCGTGCTCGGCACCGTCAAGCCGCACCCCCGACCGGTGACCGTCACGGGCCCGACGGACGCATCTGTGACACGCTCGTCCGTATGACGGTGCCCGAGACCCCCGCAGCGCCCGCGTCCCCCGAGCCCGGCCGGCCCGTGCCACCGGAGGCAGCGGGCGCCTCGCCGGGGCCGGGGGCCCCTTCGCCCGCCGCGGTCGTCCGGCCGGACGGCCCGTGGACGCACCGGGAGGTCGCGGCGAACGGGGCGCGGTTCCACATCGCCGAGATGGGCGAGGGGCCGCTGGTGCTGCTGTTGCACGGCTTCCCGCAGTTCTGGTGGACGTGGCGGCATCAGCTGCCGGCCCTCGCGGACGCGGGCTTCCGGGCGGTGGCGATGGACCTGCGCGGGGTGGGCGGCAGCGACCGTACACCCCGGGGTTACGACCCGGCGAACCTCGCCCTCGACATCACCGGCGTCGTCCGTTCCCTCGGCGAACCGGACGCCGCACTGGTCGGCCACGACCTGGGCGGCTACTTGGCGTGGACGGCGGCCGTGATGCGGCCCAAGCTGGTGCGCCGGCTCGCGGTGTCCTCGATGCCGCACCCGCGCCGCTGGCGCTCGGCGATGCTCGCCGACCCCAAGCAGAGCGCCGCGAGCGCGCACATCTGGGGCTTCCAGCGGCCGTGGCTGCCCGAGCGGCGGCTGGTCGCCGACGACGCGGCGCTGGTCGGCCGGCTGATCCGCGACTGGTCCGGGCCCCGGCTGCCGGACGACGAGGCGGTCGACGCCTACCGGACGGCCATGTCGATCCCCTCCACGGCGCACTGCTCGATCGAGCCCTACCGCTGGATGGTGCGCTCGCTGGCGCGTCCGGACGGCATCCAGTTCAACCGCCGCATGAAGCGTCCGGTGCGAGTGCCCACGCTCCACCTGCACGGTTCCCTCGATCCGGTGATGCGCACGCGCAGTGCCGCAGGCTCAGGCGAGTACGTGGAGGCCCCTTACCGCTGGCGGCTGTTCGACGGGCTCGGGCACTTCCCGCACGAGGAGGACCCGGCCGCGTTCTCGGCGGAGCTCATCGGCTGGCTGAAGGACCCCGAACCGGACCGGTGAGGGCCGGCAGGGCGGGTTGTCGGCGCAGGCAGGACGCCCCCTCGACGCAGGGGAGCGTCCGCTCAGCGGAGGGGAACGTCCGTTCACCGAACAGCCAATTGCCCGGCGCATAGGCCAATTGCCGGACCCGGAGGCGATTACCGACCTTTGGGCCCGGGCAGAGCTTCAGGTATGGGCTGGACGCACGACTACCGCGATGTGACCGACGTGACTTCGGAGCGCAGCGCCGAGGCCGATACCGCACTGGCGGTGACGGAGGCACCCGCTCCGGGACGACACCGGCCGGAGGCCGGCCCCGACCCCCGGATCGGCATTCCACGGATCATCCGGCGCCGCGCCCGCTGGGTGTCGGCGCGGCTGCGGCACCCCCGCAGCCGCTGACCCACCGCGGCTCGCACGTCCGTACGACCCCGAGAAGGCCCCTGCGCGCCCTCCTGTGCCCGCTGGGGCCCGTCAGAGTGCGCACCCCTGGGTATTGGCCCGGTCCGTCGCCGTGCGCCCGTACGTGGCGTCTTCACGGACCTCGTCCGCGGTGAGGGCGTAGCCGGTGTCCGCGTCGTCGAGGGACTTGGCGAAGACCACTCCGTAGACCTTGCCGTCCGGCGTGAGCAGGGGGCCGCCCGAGTTGCCCTGCCGCACGGTGGCGTAGAGGGAGTAGACGTCGCGGCGGACGTTGCCCCGGTGGTAGATGTCCGGGCCGTTGGCCTGGACGCGGCTGCGGACGCGCGCGGCCCGCACGTCGTACGAGCCGTTCTCCGGGAAGCCCGCGACGATGGCGCTCTTCCCGCTCTCCGCGTCGTCCCCGGCGAACCGCAGGACGGGCGCGTCCAGCGACGGCACGTCGAGGACGGCGATGTCGCGCTTCCAGTCGTAGAGCACCACCTTCGCGTCGTGGAGCCGGCCCTGGCCGCCGATCTGCACGGTGGGCTCGTCCACGCCGCCGACTACGTGCGCGTTGGTCATCACGCGGTGGGGGGCGAACACGAAGCCGGTGCCCTCCAGGACCTTGCCGCAGCTGGGCGCGTTGCCGACGACCTTGACGATGCTGCGCTGGGCGGCCACGGCGACCGGGCTGCCCGCGAGCTCGGGGTCGGGGGCGGGGACGGAGGTGATCGGCTCGTTGGAGAACGGCGCGAAGACCTGCGGGAAGCCGTTCTGCGCGAGGACGGTGCTGAAGTCGGCGAACCAGGTGTTGGCCTGGGAGGGGACCACCCGGGCGACGCCCAGCAGCACCTTGGAGCTGCGGACCTCCTTGCCCAGCGTCGGCAGGGTCGTACCGGCGAGGGCGGAGCCGATCAGCCAGGCGACCAGCAGCATGGCGACGACGTTGACGAGCGCGCCGCCGGTGGCGTCCAGTGCGCGCGCCGGGGACCACGTAATGTGGCGGCGCAGTTTGTTGCCGAGGTGGGTGGTGGCGGCCTGGCCCACGGAGGCGCACAGGATGATGATCGCCACGGCCGCGATGGCCGCGACGGTGCCCGGCTCGGCGTCGTCGGTGGCGCTGTCCCAGATCACGGGCAGCGCGTAGACCGCGGCGAGGCCGCCGCCGAGAAAGCCGATGACCGAGAGCACGCCGACGACGAAGCCCTGGCGATAGCCGACGACCGCGAACCACACGGCGGCGATCAGCAGCACGATGTCCAGCACGTTCACCGAAAGATGCCTCGCATTGCAGTTGTCGTGGCCAGCGGGGGCCACCGTCTCATGCCCGTCAGGGTCGCCCGTCCAGCGGGACCTCACGCTCGCGGTCCCAGGGCCGCTCCCAGCCGGCGTAGTGCAGGATCCGGTCGATCACTCCGGCGGTGAACCCCCACACCAGCGCCGGCCCGACGCGGAAGGCCGGGCCCCGGTGGCCGCTGGGGTGTACGGCCATGGCACGGTTGGCGGGAGCGGTCAGCTCGGCGACGGGGACGGTGAAGACCCGGGCCGTCTCCTGCAGCGAGACGGGAGCGACGGGGCTCGGCTTGCGCCACCAGCCGAGCACGGGCGTCACGACGAACCCGCTGACGGGGATGTAGAGCCGGGGCAGCACGCCGAAGACCTGGACGCCGGAGGGGTCGAGCCCGGTCTCCTCCTCGGCCTCGCGCAGCGCGGCCCGCACCGGTCCGTCGCCCTCCGGGTCACCGTCCTCCGGATCGAGGGCGCCGCCCGGGAAGGACGGCTGGCCCGCGTGCGAGCGCAGGGTGCCGGCCCGTTCGAGCAGCAGGAGCTCGGGGCCCTGCTCGCCCTCGCCGAAGAGGACGAGCACGGCGGACTGGCGACCGCCGGTCTCCGGCGGGAGGAAGCGGCTGAGCTGGTGCGGCTCGACCGTCCCTGCAGCGCGCACCACCGGCTCCAGCCACTCGGGCAGGCCCTCCGTACTGACCGCGATCTCCTTGCCGTACGTGCTGGTCATACGCTTCCCCCGGTCGTCTTCGGCGGCACTGCGGCGGTCTGCGGGCGGTTGCTCTTCGAGAAGGCCGTCGTCGAGCAGACCGTCTTCGAGGAGACGGTCTACGGGCGGACGGCCTGCGGGCTGGCGGCCTTCGGGCTGGCGGTCGGTCACTCGGCTCCCAGCGGGGGCGCGGGCTCGCCCGGGTAGTCCGGCGGCGGCTTGAGCCGCTGGCCCGGCCGGCCGCCCATCTCGTACTTGAGCAGCTTCTTCGCCTTCTCCGGGTCCGTCTCGCCCTCACCGAAGGACGGGCAGAGCGGAGCGATCGGGCACGCGCCACAGGCGGGCCTGCGCGCGTGGCAGACCCGGCGCCCGTGGAAGATCACGCGATGCGAGAGCATCGTCCACTCGCTCTTGGGGAAGAGGGCGCAGACGTCGGCCTCGACCTTCTCCGCGTCCTGCGCGTCCGTCCACTTCCAGCGCCGCACGAGGCGGCCGAAGTGGGTGTCGACCGTGATCCCCGGGACGCCGAAGGCATTGCCCAGGACGACGTTGGCCGTCTTGCGGCCGACGCCGGGAAGCGTGACCAGATCCTGCAGGCGCCCGGGCACCTCGCCGCCGAAGCGGTCGCGCAGGGCGATGGAGAGACCTATGAGGGACTTGGCCTTGGCCCGGAAGAAACCCGTCGGCCGGATCAGCTGCTCCAGCGTCTCGGGGTCGGCCGCCGCCATGTCCTCGGGGGTGGGATAGGCGGCGAAGACGGCGGGCGTGGTCTGGTTGACCCTCAGGTCGGTGGTCTGCGCGGAGAGGACCGTGGCGACCAGGAGCTGGAAGGGATTCTCGAAGTCCAGCTCCGGGTGGGCGTAGTGATAGACCTCGGCGAGCTCACGGTTGATCCGGCGCGCGCGGCGCACCAGCGCGGTCCGTGACTCCCCCGCCGGCGGCTCCGCCGCACCGACGGCTGCACCCTCCGGCGATTTCTTCGCCTTGACAGCTTTTGTCTTCTTCGCCGCGGGGCGTTCGCCCACAGCGGAATTACGAGCCGCGGTCACCCTCCCGGCCCCCTTGCCCTGTGCTCTCACCGGCGTATTGGACACCCGGCCAGACTAAAGCCCAGCACTGACATCCGCCCCGGCCGCAGGAAAACCACAGCCCAATCGGACCCCTGCCGTAGGGCTCCGGGCGACGATGCGCCACACTTGTGTTTGATCACACAGTTTTACCGACGGGCATCATGGAGATCACGGTCCCCTGTGCATGTCGACAAGGAGAGAACTCGTGGACGACGTTCTGCGGCGCGCCCCGCTTTTCGCGGCGCTCGATGACGAGCAGGCCGCTGAGCTGCGCGCCTCCATGGGCGAGGTGACGCTCGCGAGGGGCGACGCCCTGTTCCACGAAGGCGACCCGGGCGACCGCCTCTACGTGGTGACCGAGGGCAAGGTGAAGCTCCACCGCACCTCCCCCGACGGCCGCGAGAACATGCTGGCGGTGCTCGGCCCCGGTGAGCTCATCGGCGAGCTGTCGCTCTTCGACCCCGGACCGCGCACGGCGACCGCCACCGCGCTCACCGAGGTCAAGCTGCTCGGCCTCGGTCACGGCGACCTCCAGCCCTGGCTCAACGCCCGCCCGGAGGTGGCCACCGCTCTGCTGCGCGCCGTCGCACGCCGGCTGCGCCGCACCAACGACTCGATGTCGGACCTCGTCTTCTCCGACGTCCCCGGCCGTGTCGCCAAGGCCCTGCTGGACCTGTCCCGCCGCTTCGGCGTCCAGTCCGAAGAGGGCATCCACGTCGTGCACGACCTCACGCAGGAGGAGCTCGCCCAGCTGGTCGGCGCCTCCCGCGAGACCGTCAACAAGGCCCTCGCGGACTTCGCGGGCCGCGGCTGGCTCCGCCTGGAGGCCCGCGCCGTGATCCTGCTGGACGTCGAGCGGCTCGCCAAGCGCTCCCGCTGAACCGGCTGGACCGCCTGCGTCCGGAGCCCCGCCGCGCACCCGCGCGGCGGGGCTCTCGCATGCCCGCCCCGAACCGTGGCCGACGCCGTACCCCGGCTCCGATCTCGGCTCCGGATCCGGCTCCGGTCATCAGCCGTTGCCCGCGCCCGACGAGACCGGCCCCGGCTCAGATCAGGCCGTGCTCCTCCAGGTAGTCCAGCTGCGCCCGCACCGACAGCTCTGCCGCCGGCCACAGGGCTCGGTCGACGTCCGCGTAGACGGCCGCCACGACCTCGGGCGCCGTGCGGTGGCCGTTCTCGACGGCCGTCTCGACCTGGGCGAGGCGCTTGGCGCGGTGGGCGAGGTAGAACTCGACGGCGCCCCGGGCGTCGTCCAGCACCGGCCCGTGCCCGGGCAGCACCACCTGCACGCCCTCTTCGACCGTCAGCGCGCGCAGCCGGCGCAGGGAGTCGAGGTAGTCGCCGAGCCGGCCGTCGGGGTGCGCGACGATCGTGGTGCCGCGCCCCAGCACGGTGTCGCCGCTGAGCACCGCACCGTCCGCCGGAAGGTGGAAGCAGAGGGAATCGGCGGTGTGCCCGGGCGTGGAGATCACGTGGAGCTCCAGACCGCCGGTGGTGATCACGTCCCCCACGCCGAGCCCTTCGCCGCCCAGCCGCAGCGCCGGGTCCAGCGCGCGCACGTGCGTACCCGTCAGCTCGGCGAAGCGCGCGGCGCCATCGCTGTGGTCGGCGTGACCGTGGGTGAGGAGGGTCAGGGCGACGCGCTTGCCCGCCGCTTCCGCCGTGGCGATGACCTCGCGCAGATGGCCCTCGTCCAGCGGCCCCGGGTCGACCACGACGGCCAGGTCGGAGTCCGGCTCGGCCAGGATCCAGGTGTTGGTGCCCTCCAGCGTCATCGCGGACGGGTTGGGCGCGAGCACGCACGTCGCCCGGGCGGTCGCCGGGCCGCCGGCAGCACCCTGCCGCGGCCGTCCGGGGAGGTCGGTGGGGTACGTCATGCGTCGGCTCCCTCGGGTCCTGAGGTTCCGGAACGTCCGGAGACGATGTGCCGGTCGGTCTGTGGGTCGTTCTGTGGGTCGGTCTGCCGGCCGGCCTGCAGACCGCTCTGCTGCTCGGTCTGCTGGTCGATGCGCTTGGTGAACTCCTCGTGCCCCGGCCAGCTCAGCACGATCTCTTCCCCGACGAGCCGCGCCTGAGCCAGTACGGGCGTGAGATCCCGCTCACCCGAGGCCGCCAGGGTGTCGGCCGGAGTGGCGTACGGCAGCAGCGAACGCAGTGTGGAGATGGTCGGCGGCATCATCAGCAGGTCGCCCCGGTCGTAGCCGGCGGCCGCCTCGGCCGGAGCGGTCCAGACCGTACGGTCCGCCTCGGTGGAGGCGTTGCGGGTGCGCTGGCCCTCGGGCAGGGCGGCGACGAAGAACCAGGTGTCGTAGCGACGCGGCTCGAACTCGGGCGTGATCCAGCGCGCCCACGGGCCCAGGAGGTCGCTGCGCAGCAGCAGGCCGCGCCGTTCGAGGAAGTCCGCGAAGGACAGCTCGCGGCTGACGAGCGCGGCCCGGTCGGCCTCCCACTCGTCCCCGGTGGTGTCCGCGACGACCGTGTCCGGCGTCCGGCCGGCCAGCAGGACGCCCGCCTCCTCGAAGGTCTCGCGGACGGCCGCGCAGACGATGGCCTGCGCGGTGGCGGCGTCGGTGCCCAGACGGGCCGCCCAGTCCGCGCGCGAGGGACCCGACCAGGGCACGTCGCGCTCGTCGCGCGGATCCACCGAACCGCCCGGATACGCGTACGCGCCCCCGGCGAAAGCCATGGAGGCGCGTCTGCGCAGCATGTGAACGGCGAGCCCGTCGCCGCCGGCGCGCAGCAGCAGAACGGTCGCGGCGCGGCGGGGCGCCACTGGCCGGAGCTCGCCGCGGGAGAGCGCTCTGATCCGGTCCGGCCACTCCGCCGGATACCACTGGCCGTTCGAAGTCGACATGGCCGGATGCTATGCGCTCGCGCGCGGATGTTCGAGAGGACGCAGCTCGCAGCCCCGCCCTCCGGGCCGGCCAGGAGCCCCGGCCCCGTCACGAGCCGGAACCACCGGAGCCGGCCACTGTGCGGCCCCGTCACGAGCCGGAATCACTACCCGGCCCCGTCACAGACCCCGGCGCAGGCCCGCCACCGACCCGTGGTCGTCAGTCCCGGACCTCGACCAGGACCTCGACCTCGACCGGTGCGTCCAGCGGCAGCACGGCCACGCCCACGGCCGAGCGGGCGTGCACGCCCTTCTCGCCCAGGACCTCGCCCAGCAGCTCGCTCGCGCCGTTCAGAACGCCCGGATGGCCGGTGAAGTCCGGCGCGGAGGCCACGAAGCCGACGACCTTCACGACCCGCACGATCTTGTCGAGGTCACCGATGACGGACTTCACCGCGGCCAGGGCGTTGAGGGCGCAGACGGCCGCCAGCTCCTTGGCCTGCTCGGGACTGACCTCGGCACCGACCTTGCCGGTGGCCGGAACCGCACCCTTGACCATCGGCAGCTGGCCGGCGGTGTAGACGTACGCGCCGGTGCGCACGGCCGGCTGGTAGGCGGCCAGCGGAGGAACGACCTCCGGCAGGGTCAGCCCCAGCTCGGCGAGCTTGGCCTCGACCGCGCTCACGCCTTCTCCCGCTTGAGGTAGGCCACCAGCTGCTCGGGGTTGTTGGGACCCGGCACGACCTGGACGAGCTCCCAGCCGTCCTCGCCCCAGGTGTCCAGAATCTGCTTGGTCGCGTGCACGAGAAGCGGCACGGTCGCGTATTCCCACTTGGTCATGGCCCGACTGTAATGCCTCATACCGACAGCCTCGTGCGTAGCCCGCGCGGCGACTGGTTAGGCTCCGCTGCATGAGCAGGCTCCATGTCGTCAGCGGCAAGGGCGGTACTGGCAAGACCACGGTCGCCGCGGCCCTCGCGCTTTCCCTCGCAGCAGAGGGGAAGCGCACTCTGCTGGTCGAGGTCGAAGGCCGGCAGGGCATCGCGCAGCTCTTCGAGACGGAGGCGCTGCCCTACGAGGAGCGGAAGATCGCGGTGGCGCCGGGCGGTGGCGAGGTGTTCGCGCTCGCCATCGACGCCGAGCAGGCACTCCTCGACTACCTCCAGATGTTCTACAAGCTCGGCAGCGCCGGGCGGGCGCTGAGAAAGATCGGCGCGATCGACTTCGCGACGACCATTGCGCCGGGCCTGCGGGACGTCCTGCTGACCGGCAAGGCGTGCGAGGCGGTGCGCAGGAAGGACCGCACGGGCCGCTTCGTCTACGACCACGTCGTCATGGACGCACCGCCCACGGGCCGGGTCACGCGCTTCCTCAACGTCAACGACGAGGTGGCCGGGCTGGCCCGCATCGGGCCCATCCACAACCAGGCGCAGGCCGTCATGCGGGTGCTCAAGTCGCCCGAGACGGCAGTGCACTTCGTCACGCTGCTGGAGGAGATGCCCGTCCAGGAGACCTCCGACGGCATCGCGGAGCTGCGCGCGGCGGGGCTGCCGGTGGGCGGCGTCGTCATCAACATGGTGCGGCCCCCGGTCCTCGACGACGCGGCCGTGGAGGCGGCCGCGAACGGGCGGCGCGAGGAGGTCGCGCGCGCCCTCTCGCACACCCTGGAGCGCACAGGCTCCGGCAGCAGGGGGCGCACGGGCTTCGCGGAGCCGCTCGTCGAGCCCCTGCTGCAGCAGGCGCGCGAGCACACCGAGCGGCTCGCGCTGGAGCAGCGCGGCCGCGCCGACGTGGCGCGGCTCGGCCTGCCCACCTACGAACTTCAGCTGCTCGGCGACGGCGTCGACCTGGCGGGTCTCTACCGCATGGCGCGCGAACTGCGGAAGCAAGGAGTGGCAGGGTGAGCCTGGATTCGGCAGCACGGCTGGAGATGGACCCGGTCCTGGACGATCCGCGCACCCGCATCGTGGTGTGCTGCGGCTCGGGCGGCGTCGGGAAGACCACGACCGCGGCCGCCCTGGGCCTGCGGGCCGCCGAGCGCGGCCGGAAGGTCGTCGTCCTGACCATCGACCCGGCACGCCGGCTCGCACAGTCGATGGGGATCGACGAGCTCGACAACGTGCCGCGCCGGGTCCCGGGCATCGACGACTCCGCGGGCGGTGAACTGCACGCGATGATGCTCGACATGAAGCGGACCTTCGACGAGATAGTCGAGGCGCATGCCGACAAGGAGCGCGCCCGGGCGATCCTGGAGAACCCCTTCTACCAGTCCTTGTCGGCCGGTTTCGCCGGCACGCAGGAGTACATGGCCATGGAGAAGCTCGGCCAGCTCCGCGCCCGCGACGACTGGGACCTCATCGTCGTGGACACCCCGCCGAGCCGTTCGGCACTGGACTTCCTGGACGCGCCGAACCGCCTGGGGTCGTTCCTCGACGGAAAGTTCATCAAGGTGCTGATGGCGCCGGCGAAGCTCGGCGGCCGGGCCGGGATGAAGTTCCTGGGCGTCGGCATGTCCGTGATGAGCGGGCCCCTCAACAAACTGATGGGCGGGCAGCTCCTGCGCGACGTACAGACGTTCGTCGCCGCGATGGACACCATGTTCGGCGGCTTCCGTACCCGTGCCGACGCGACCTACCGGCTGCTGCAGGCGCCGGGGACGGCCTTCGTGGTCGTCGCGGCGCCCGAGCGGGACGCCCTGCGGGAGGCCGCGTACTTCGTGGAACGGCTGGCGGCGGAACGGATGCCGCTGGCCGGGCTCGTACTGAACCGGGTGCACGGCAGCGGGGCGGCGCGGCTCTCGGCGGAACGGGCACTGGCCGCCGCCGAGGCGCTCGCGGGCGGATCGTCCGAATACGCAGAAAATCTTGACGGCGACGGCATTGTGGATCGTGACAGCGGGCAGGCTGGCTCACGTACCGCTGACGACCCTGGCACCCTCACTCCCACGGACACGTCCTCTCCCGAGAGCGGCTTCCCCCAGCCCGCGTCCTCAGGAGCGAACGCCCCGGGCGCCTCGGCGGGACAATCCCCGGAACGGCTCGCCGCCGGGCTGTTGCGACTGCACGCCGAGCGCATGCAGGTGCTCGCGCGCGAGCAGCGCACGCGCGACCGCTTCACTGCTCTGCACCCCGAGGTGCCGGTGGCGGAAGTGGCCGCGCTGCCCGGCGATGTGCACGACTTGGCGGGACTGCGGGCCATCGGCGAGCGGCTCGCCACCCGGACGAACCCGGACGGGCCGCAGGCGGAGGTACCACGGCAGCACGAGCGGCACGAGAAGCACGACGGACAGCACGGCGGGCAGCAGGACGGGCACCAAGGCGTGCAGTACGAGCGCTACGAGGCGCCGTAAGTCACAGCCGCGCCCTCGGCGGCATCCAGCGGCGCGTGCGACGGCACGCGGCGGCTCGCAACGGCATGCGGCAACGTAGGGAGACGGCCCGGGGGACGGCCCCGGCGGGGAGCCGAAGGCGTCGGCCGGCGGTGCGCTCTACCCGACCGCGGCGTAGTCGTCGTACTCCGGCTCGCCCAGCGGCAGGATTCCGGCGCCGCGCTCGTATTCCGTACGCGCCGTCTCCAGGAGCCTGCGCCATGAGGTGACCGTGGGCCTGCGGCGCAGCAGGGCCCGCCGCTCGCGCTCGGTCATCCCGCCCCACACGCCGAACTCGACGCGGTTGTCCAGCGCATCGGCCAGACACTCGGTACGCACCGGGCAGCCTGTGCAGACCGCCTTCGCCCTGTTCTGCGCTGCGCCCTGAACGAATAGTTCATCCGGATCGGTAGTGCGGCAGGCGGCCTGCGCACTCCAGTCGGTTACCCAGCCCATGCTGGCGCCGTCCTCTCCCGAATCGAGGCTCCCCCACGGCGGCAGCGGCATATTCACCGTTGCCAGTTGAGGACGTTACGGAAGGCAGGCAGGGGGCAACACCCCCTTCGGGCCCAATCTTGAATGGCCCGAACGGACTATGCGTACGCGGCAGATCACCCAACGGAGTGAGCTGACGACATTACGGACTTTCCCCACCCCATCGGGGCGTTTCGCCCGCGTCGCTCCGGGCAGCCGATGACAGAGGCGGCAATACGGACACGTCTCATCACTCACAAGAGTGAAGTCAGAAGTGATGCGGAACCGCACCTCAGTGACTGGCGTGAAACAGCGTAGGCGAACACACCTGCGTCTGTCCGCCGAATGAGAACGTAGGCTTCGCTCCATGGCTATGAAAGGCTCGGGCGAGGGTCCCACCGTGACCCGGCAGGCCGCGAAGTTCCTCGGCGTCAGCGTGCTCTCCGGAGTCGTCCTGGCGGGTCTGGCCCTACCGGGCATCGGCGCGTTCGGCCTGGTGGCCAAGGGCACCGTCGAAGGCTTCGACGAGGTCCCCGCCAACCTCAAGACACCACCGCTCAGCCAGCGCACCACCATCCTCGACTCCGAGGGCGGCGAGATCGCCAAGGTCTACTCCCGCGACCGCACGGTGGTGCCGCTGAAGGACATCTCCCCGTACATGCGTCAGGCGATCGTCGACATCGAGGACTCGCGCTACTACGAACACGGCGCGATCGACCTCAAGGGCGTGCTCCGCGCGGTCAACAAGAACGCCCAGTCCGGCGGCGTCTCGGAAGGCGCCTCCACCCTCACCCAGCAGTACGTCAAGAACGTCTTCGTCGAGGAGGCGGGTGACGACCCCGGCAAGGTCGCGGTGGCCACTCAGCAGACCATAGGCCGCAAGGTCAAGGAGCTGAAGTACGCCATCCAGGTCGAGAAGGAGCTCGGCAAGGACCGGATTCTCAATAACTATCTGAACATCACTTTCTTCGGGCAGCAGGCGTACGGCATCGAGGCCGCCTCCCAGCGCTACTTCAGCAAGCACGCCAAGGACCTCACCCTCGGCGAGTCCGCGATGATGGCCGGCCTGGTCCAGTCGCCCAGCCGCTACGACCCGGTCAACGCGCCCAAGGAGGCCACCAAGCGGCGCAACACCGTGCTGCAGCGCATGGCCGAGCTGAAGCACATCACCCCGGCCGAGGCGGCCGCCGAGCAGGCCAAGCCGCTGAAGCTGAACGTCAGCAGGCCCAAGAGCGGCTGCATCACGGCCGTCAACGGCGCCGGCTTCTTCTGCGACTACGTCCGCGAGACCTTCCTCAACGACCCGGTCTTCGGCAAGACGAAGGAAGCGCGGGCCAAGCGCTGGAACGAGGGCGGCATGACGATCCGCACCACCCTCGATCCGCAGACGCAGAAGTCCGTCCAGAAGTCCATCAGCGACCACGTCTACCAGGACGACAAGGTGGCCACCGCCATCTCGATCGTCCAGCCGGGCAGCGGCAAGATCCTCGGCATGGGCCAGTCCCGTCCGTACGGCTTCGGTCAGTACCAGACGCAGATCAACCTCTCCGCCGACAAGGGGATGGGCGGCTCGAACTACGGCTTCCAGGTCGGTTCGACCTTCAAGCCGATCGTGGCGGCGGCCGCCCTGGAGCAGGGCGTCTCGCCGTACAAGAGCTACTCCTCGCCCTTCCGGATGCCGTATCCGGAGGAGGTGGAGACCTGCGGCAAGCCGTGGAAGAACAGCGTCGGCAACACCGTCCAGAACGAGAACCGCAGCGAGGTCGGCCCGTACGGGATGCGGGAGGCGACCGCGAAGTCGGTCAACACCTACTTCGTGCAGCTCGTCGAGGACATCGGCCTCTGCCCGGTGGTCAAGATGGCGGAGAAGATGGGCATGGACCCGGCCTCCGGCAGCAAGATGAAGCAGCTTCCGTCGCTCACGCTCGGCGGCTCGGACGGCATGTCCCCGCTCACCATGGCCTCCGCCTACGCGACGTTCGCCAACCGCGGCACCTACTGCACCCCGGTGATCGTCGAGTCGGCGACCGGCCCCGACGGCAAGGCGCTGCGGGTGCCGAAGACGAAGTGCTCGCGGGCGATGTCCGAGCAGACGGCCGACACCGTCAACGCCCTGCTGCAGGGTGTCGTCGAGGACGGTACGGGCAAGGAGGCCGGGCTCAGCGGCCGCGACAGCGCGGGCAAGACGGGTACGACGGACGAGCGGCGTGCCGCCTGGTTCGTCGGCTACACCCCGAACCTGGCCGGCGCGGTCTGGGTCGGCGGCCCCGGCGACAAGGTCGAGATGGAGAACATCACCATCGGCGGCGTCTACCACGACAAGGTCTACGGCGCCGACACCCCCGGACCCATCTGGCGTGACGCCATGTCGGGTGCGCTCGAAGGCCACGAGGCGCCGTCCTTCGACGGCTCCCCCGTCGCCGGTGCCGACAAGGGATCGGGCAACAAGGGCGACAAGCCCGGCCGCAACCCGCGCAAGCCGGGCACGAACAAGCCCGGTACGAACAAGCCGGGCGGCAACACCAAGCCGGGCAACACCAAGCCCGGCAACAAGCCCGACGCCGCCCTGCCCGACGCGGGGACGCCGGGCGGCATCATCCCGCCGGGCCTCATCGGCGGAACGGAGGGCGTGGTCCGCGAGGACGGGCAGCAGTAGCGGGGGGAACGGGAAGGACGCGGAGAGAGTAGAGAGCGGAGAGGGGCGCCCGGACCGATACGGTCCGGGC